>NZ_CBDLAM010000003.1:0-52017 GCF_965301125.1 Anaerosporobacter sp.
TAGAGGATGCACAGTTTTGGAGATCCTTTATAATCTCTGTAATAAGGGTTGTACTATATTACTATGCATAAAAAAGTAAAAGTATCCGATGTCATAATATTTCTAGTGGTGCTATTGTTAGGATTATCTTGTTTACTTCCTTTACTTAATGTTGTTGCTGTCTCTCTTAGTGATAGTGCTTCTGCCACTGCCAATCGAGTATCGTTTTTACCAGTTAATTTTAATCTGAATGCATATAAGAAGATATTAGAGGATGCACAGTTTTGGAGATCCTTTATAATCTCTGTAATAAGGGTTGTACTTGGTACGGGAATCAATATGCTCCTTACTATTCTTATGGCATATCCTTTGTCAAAGAGCAAGAGAGAATTCCGTGCACAAGGAATTTATATGAAGTTGGCAATATTTACAATGCTATTTCCAGCAGGTATGATTCCGTTATTCATGGTAGTAAAGCAAGTAGGTTTGATGGATAGTATCTGGTCACTAATCATACCAGCGGCAGTGCCAATTGGTAATGTAATTCTTTTGATGAACTTTTTTAGAGCAGTACCAAAATCCTTAGAGGAGGCAGCAGAAATTGATGGGGCCTCTCCATTCAAGATTTTATGGAAGGTTATGATTCCAATGTCCCTACCTTGTTTAGCTACCTTATCCTTGTTTTGTATTGTAGGTCATTGGAATGACTATTTTACAGCAATATTATATATCAACAGAACGGTTAATTATCCACTGCAAACCTATATCAGACAGGTTACCGCATCCTTTGATATGTCGAAGATTAATAATATTGAGCTATTACGACAGTATCTCCAAGTATCATCAAGAAATCTAAACTGTGCGAAAATCGTTGTATCTGTAATACCATTAATTATCATCTATCCATTTCTTCAGCGGTATTTTGTATCTGGTATTGTAATGGGGGCTGTTAAAGAATAAGAAAAGAGTGTGAGACGATGAAAGAACAAGCAAAAGTAAGGGAAAATCAGATTATTGGTCCTTCCTATCGAATAACTATGATTACGCCACGCATGGTTCGATTGGAATATCAACAAGATGGAAAGTTTCAAGACGAATTAACACAAGTGGTAAGAAATCGAGAGTTTTCTACCTGTGAATTTCGTCTCATAGAAAAAGAAGAACAACTAGAAATAATAACAGACTATATTCATGTAATATATAATAAGAAAGAATTCTCAAATCAAGGTTTGTCAATCAAAGTAAGAGGAAATCTTACTGTATATCATAGTACTTGGAATTATGGAGATTCAATAGAAGATTTGAGAGGAACGGCTAGGACTCTAGATTTAGCAGACGGTGAGGTAGAGATTGATCAGGGAATTCTATCTTGGAATGGATTTTCCGTATTAGATGATAGCCATTCCTTTGGTGTTGACAAAGAAGGAAGGCTTACGCCCCCAGTGAAAAATTATATAGATTTCTACTTTTTTGGTTATGGAAGAGAATACATAGATGCACTTAAAGATTATTATCACTTAACAGGAAATACACCGTTATTACCTCGTTATGCATTAGGAAACTGGTGGAGTCGTTATTACCGATATACACAGGAGTCTTACAAGGATTTAATTGATAAGTTTGAGGAAAAGAAGGTACCGTTAGCAGTGGCTGTTATAGATATGGATTGGCATTTAGTTGATATTGATTCGCGCTATGGTAGTGGCTGGACGGGATATACGTGGAATGAAGAATTATTTCCTGATTATAAAGAGTTCTTACAATGGCTTCACAATAGAAATCTACATGTTACGTTGAATGTTCACCCAGCAGAAGGGGTTCGTGGGCATGAAATTATGTATCAGGATATGGCAAACGAATTAGGCATAGATAGTACTCACGAGGACCCAATCGCATTCGATATTACGGATTCTAATTTTGTTGAGGCATATTTTAAGCACATTCATCATGCATATGAGAAAGATGGGGTTGATTTTTGGTGGTTAGATTGGCAACAAGGAAGTACATCAAAGATCGAAGGATTAGATCCGTTGTGGTTATTGAATTATTATCATTACAAAGATAGCTGCAGGAACGGGAAGAGAGGATTAATTCTATCTCGTTATGCAGGTCCAGGAAGTCATAGATATCCAATAGGCTTTTCAGGAGATACAGTTATGTCGTGGAGATCATTGGATTTTCAGCCGTTCTTTACTGCCAATGCTTCGAATATTGGGTACACATGGTGGAGCCATGATATCGGTGGACATATGTTAGGAGTTAGAAGTGAAGAATTAGCAGTTCGTTGGCTGCAGTTTGGTGTGTTTTCTCCTATTATGAGATTGCACAGTTCAGCAAGTCCATTTAATCGGAAAGAGCCTTGGACTTATCGTGTAATGACGGAACAGATTATGATTTACTATCTTCAATTACGCCATCGTTTATTGCCATATCTATATACAATGAATTATAGATGTCATAAAGAAGGGGAGCCATTGATACAGCCTATGTATTATCACAACCCAGAGTGTAGAGAAGCATATGATGTTAAGAATGAATATTATTTTGGTACAGAACTTATTGTTAGTCCGATTACGAAAAAGGGAAATGAAACGATCCTTCTTGGGTGTTCCCAGGTTTGGCTGCCTGAAGGGATATATATCGATTGTATGACAGGTCTCATATACAAAGGCGGTAGGAGTCTATGGATGTATCGACCAATTGAACAACTGCCTGTATTGGCGAAAGCTGGTACAATTATTCCGATGGCGGTGTTAGAAGGAGCAAAGGATAGTGTCAACAATCCAGAGAAGATGGATATCTATATCTATGCAGGTGCAGATGGTAGCTTTTCGTTGTATGAGGATGATGGAATTACATATGCATATCAAGATGGAAATTATGCGATAACGAATATGGAATGGAATTATGAAGAAGGCATATTTACGATTCATCCAGTTGATGGTGAATGTAATTGTATACCACCAGAGAGAGAATATAGAATACATATCATCGGATTTAAAAGTTGTGAGGGAGTCTGTGTAGGTAGGAAAGATAATTCCGATATGGATTTGGTTACTTATGATGAAGATAAGGGGGAATACATAACGGAGTTCTATCCGGTAGCTGTTAACCAGGGACAGGAGTTCTATATATGCGCAGAGATGCATTTGGCCAAAAATCCAGTGTTAAAGAAAGTCTTTGAATTGTTAGATCGTGCGGAGATTGAAACCTTAACAAAAGAAAGAATCTATGATGAGTTGAAAAAGGACGAATCACCATATTCCTTAAGTAGTCTTATGCAACTTAATTTAGAAGAAGATTTATTTCGGGCCATTAGTGAAATTATATTGGCGTATTAATAATATAGGATTGAACTTGAAAGGGAGGCGTTAAGATATGAAGGAGTGGTTGAATAGTGTTTACTCAGATGGAAGCAGATATTATGTAAGTAATCCATTGCCGGATAAAGGAGAAACCATTCGAATCTCGTTACGATGTATTGACAATAAGGAGGTAAAGAATGTAATCCTACGTGCAAAAATCAATGGAGCAGAACAATTATTTACCATGAAAAAAGATGGTATTATTAATGGATTAGTATACTATTCCTGTGAAGTTACAGTATGGGAAGATGAGTTCCGATACCAATTCTATATTGTTACCGATTCAGAAATCTTCTATTATACCCAATATCGGATAACAGATTATGTTCCTGATGAAATCTATGATTTTTGTATCCTGACCAATTATAAGCAACCAGAGTGGGTAAAGAAAGCCGTATTCTATCAAATCTTCCCTGATCGGTTTTGTAATGGAGATAAGACGAATGACGTTAAGAATGGTGAGTATCAATTTGAAGGGCATAACACCATTCATGTAGATCAATGGAATGAAGAACCCAAAGAATATTCACAGGTGTATGGCTTAGATTTCTATGGTGGAGATCTGAAAGGAATTCAAAGTAAAATTCCGTATCTAAAAGAACTGGGTGTAACAGCATTATATATCAATCCAATCTTCAAAGCTGCCACCGTTCACCGTTATGATTGTATCGATTATTTTGAAATTGATGAGCACCTTGGAGGAAATCAAGCTTTAGCTGAATTATCTAAAGCATTACATGACAATGGGATGAAAATCATACTTGATATCTCTATTAATCATACAGGAACTGCTCACAAATGGTTTAACAAGTGTGGAACTTTTTATCCAGAATCAGTAGGAGCATATCACAATAAGAATGCAAACGAGAGATCGTATTATTTCTTTCATGATGATAATCAGTATGATACTTGGTTCAATGTGGATACACTTCCGACTCTTAATTATACGAATAATGAATTAAGGGATATCGTGTATCGTGCGAAAGATTCTGTGATTAAAAAGTGGCTGAAAGAACCATACAACATTGATGGTTGGAGATTTGATGTTGCTGATGTTATGGCTAGGAATAATAAAGTTCAGTTGCATAAAGAGGTTTGGCCAGAGATTCGTAAGAGTATTAGGGCTGAGAAGGAAGATGCATATATTGTTGGAGAGGATTGGTCAGACTGTGTAGAGCATCTTAAGGGAGACGAGTGGGATGCTACAATGAATTATTTCGCTTGTGCAAGACCAATTCGAGAATTTGCTGGAGAAATAGATTTGTTTCAACAAAGAAAAAGCGAATTACAGTTTCATCTAAAAAAGATGACTGCATGTAATTTGAAAAAACGAATCACGCAATACTTAGGTAAACTCCCATTTGTTATGCAAGAGGTGCAATTTAACTTATTAGATAGTCATGATGTGAGCCGATTGCATAATAATAGTATAGTTTCTTATGAGGATTACAAAACAGCAGTTGTATTATATTTTACATTACCAGGGACGCCAAGTATCTATTATGGTGACGAGGCAGGAATTGCAGGCCGTATACAAGATGTGGAGGGATGCAGATATCCAATGCCTTGGCAGGGAGATATGGAGAAATCCATTTATTACAAACTTTATCAAAGGGTAGCGGAATTGAAGACGAGTAAGGAATCACTATCCTATGGTGGGCTTCAATTCATATCTAGTGATGATTATGTGCTGGTATATGCTAGATGTACAGATACAGAGGTTTTGTTTGTTGTGGCTTCAGTTGATGATGAAGATAGGGTGATTGAAATACCATATACATATTATGGATACACATGTTTTAAACAGGTAGTAGATCTGCTAGGTTCACAGGTTGACTGGAGTATAAGTCAGGATAAAGTCTTGGTTAACATTCCACCACATAGTAATTTTTTGTTAGAATTAAGATAAATGGGGTGTCATAAGGTCTTACTTCTAAAATAATGTTTAGAATGAAAGATTTCTATATTGACAATACTAATGCAGATGATATAATGAAATACAGCAAAAGTTGTTATTATATAAAACAATAATAACAATAAATATCATGAACACTATGACGAGACGAGTACGATATGGAATAATGCAGAGAGAGATATGTATGCTGTGAATATCTTATTATGAAATATCTGAAAACTACCTCTGAGTGACCCCAATCCGGTCCGGTGATTCCGTTATAATCTATGCCTGCAATAATGTCTAGGTTACCGTTGACATGGAGTAGGTAGAATGAAGTGGGTACGTATTAATCTATGTACCAATTAGGGTGGAACCGCGAGAATAGACTCGTCCCTTTCGATTTACATTGTGAATCGGAAGGGGCTTTTTTTATGAAATAACTTGTAGGACGGAAGGCAAAACTCTGGGAGTTTATCGAAGTTTCTTAGTTAACGTACTATAGCACGAAATACGCTATGTACCTAAGTACTTCTAACGTGTGTACGGTAGGTGTAGTAAATGGTACGGAAGCGCCTTCGATTCGGCTCCTGCCTCCCTAGTGCGATGACATAAAGGTAATCTAAAGCTAGTAATTTCTACATCGCACGGCTGGCTCGGCTTCCATGCCTCGCCTTCCTAGGTTACTCAGTACACACGAAGAAGTACTAAGGTACTTCGCTATTGTTTCTTAGTCATAGTACGTTAGCTAAGAAGCGGGCGAAAGTAGTGAGAGTTTTGCTTTCCTGGTTATTCAAGTAGTGAATTAGTGTGCAATGCGAGGTATTTATGTAAAGAGGTTATTATGTAAAAAAGGTCCCTTAGGTAGGCATATGGCTATGGAGAAAGTTATAATAGACGTTACTAACCTAGATCACAATGTTATAGAAATGATATATAAAGTAATAATAAAAAGAAAAATTGATATGAAAGGAAACAAAAACGATGAAAATCACATTAAAAGATGGCTCTATAAAAGAGTACGAAAGTGCAATGTCAGTAATTGATATTGCTAAAGATATTAGTGAAGGCCTTGCTAGAATGGCTTGTGCTGGAGAAGTTGATGGTAAGGTTGTAGATCTTAGAACTGTTGTTGATTCTGATTGTGAATTAAGTATCTTAACATTTAACGATGAAGCTGGAAAGGCTGCTTATAGACATACAGCATCACACGTACTTGCACAAGCAGTTAAGAGATTATATCCACATGCAAAACTTGCGATTGGACCTTCTATTGATACAGGTTTCTATTACGATTTCGATATGGAATCTTTAGACCGTGCAGCACTTGATGAATTAGAAAAAGAGATGAAAAAAATCATCAAAGAAGGTGCTGAATTAGAAAAATTCACTCTTCCTAGAGAAGAAGCTATCAAATTCATGGAAGAAAAGGGTGAATCTTATAAGGTTGAATTAATTGAAGATTTACCAGAAGACGAAGAGATTTCCTTCTATAGACAAGGAGATTTTGTTGACTTATGTTGTGGACCTCACTTAATGAGTACGAAACCATTAAAAGCAATTAAATTGATTTCTTCTTCAGGTGCTTACTGGAGAGGTAGCGAGAAGAACAAGATGTTAGTAAGAGTATATGGAACTGCATTTACTAAGAATGCAGATTTAGATGCTTACATGCAACACCTTGAAGAAATCAAAAAACGTGACCATAACAAATTAGGTCGTGAGATGGAATTATTCGCAACAGTAGACGTTATTGGTCAAGGTCTTCCACTTCTTATGCCAAAAGGTGCTAAGATGATTCAAACTCTTCAAAGATGGATTGAAGATGAAGAAGAGAGACGTGGATATATGCGTACGAAGACTCCTTTAATGGCTAAGAAAGATTTGTATGTAATCTCAGATCACTGGGGACATTATAAAGATGGTATGTTTGTACTTGGCGATGAAGAAGATGAGAATTCAGAAGTTTTTGCACTTCGTCCAATGACTTGCCCATTCCAATACTATGTATATAAACAAAGTCAAAAGAGTTATAGAGATCTTCCATGCCGTTACGGTGAAACTTCAACACTATTCAGAAATGAAGATTCAGGTGAGATGCACGGACTTACTCGTGTAAGACAGTTTACTATCTCAGAAGGTCATTTAATTGTAACTCCAGAACAAGTTGAAGAAGAATTTGCTGGATGTCTTGACTTAGTAAGATATTGTTTACAAACACTTGGAGTAGAAGAAGATGTAACATATCGTCTATCAAAATGGGATCCAAACAATAAAGAAAAATATCTTGGTGATGAAGAACATTGGGATAAGACTCAAAACAAGATGAGAGAAATCTTAGATCACCTTGGAGTTACTTATACAGAAGAAGAAGGCGAAGCTGCATTCTACGGACCAAAACTTGATATCCAAGCTAAGAACGTTTATGGTAAAGAAGATACGATGATTACAATTCAGTTAGACTTCGTATTAGCTGAAAGATTTGATATGTTCTACATTGATCAAAACGGCGAAAAGAAACGTCCATTTATCATTCATAGAACTTCAATCGGATGTTATGAAAGAACACTTGCTTGGTTAATTGAAAAATATGCAGGTTTATTCCCAACTTGGATATGCCCAGAACAAGTTAGAATTCTTCCAATCTCTGAAAAATATCATGACTATGCAAACAAAGTAAGAGAAGAGCTTCAACAAAACGGCGTGCTTGTTACAGTAGATGAAAGAGCAGAAAAGATTGGTTACAAGATTCGTGAAACAAGACTTGATCGTGTTCCTTACATGCTAGTTGTAGGTCAAAAGGAAGAAGAAGAAGGCCTTGTATCAGTAAGAAGCCGTTATCTTGGAGATGAAGGTCAAAAACCAGTTAATCAATTTGTTGATGAAATCTGTAAAGAAATCAGAACGAAAGAAATTCGTAAGATTGAAGTACAGGAAGAAGAGGGTAAGAACAAGGGAAAATAAGATTTGCTATGACTATTCAAGAAGTGTAGATTGATACGAATATAAACACTTGTATAGAAAAAAGAGCAGATAAATATAGTAGAATAAGATAGAAAAACATTTTGTCCTTCGGGACAAAATGTTTTTCCATGTAAGATGGAGGAAATATTGTGGCTGATTACACAAACGAAATAAAGAAAAGAAGAACGTTTGCGATTATCTCTCACCCTGATGCAGGTAAGACGACATTAACGGAAAAGTTATTGTTATACGGGGGTGCAATTAATCTTGCGGGTTCTGTTAAAGGTAAGAAAACTGCAAAACATGCAGTATCTGACTGGATGGAAATCGAGAAGCAAAGAGGTATATCGGTTACTTCTTCGGTAATGCAGTTTAATTATGATGGTTATTGTATCAATATCCTTGATACTCCTGGGCATCAAGACTTCTCAGAAGATACCTATCGTACCTTAATGGCAGCAGATTCTGCAGTTATGGTTATCGATGCTTCTAAGGGTGTAGAGGCACAGACAAAAAAATTATTCAAAGTATGTACTATGCGTGGAATTCCAATTTTCACATTTATTAATAAGATGGACCGTGAAGCAAATGACACGTTTGAGTTATTAGATGAAATTGAGAATGTACTTGGTATTCATACCTGCCCAATCAACTGGCCAATCGGTTGTGGTAAGAACTTTAAGGGAGTATATGATCGTAATACCAATACAATTTCAAAGTTTACAGCAGCAAATAACGGACAGAAAGCAGTAGACACGGTAGAAGTAGAACTTGGTAGTCCTGAATTAGATTCGTTAATTGGTGTAGATTTGCATGAGAAATTATCAGAAGAAATTGAACTTCTAGATGGAGCTAGTAGTGAATTTGATTTGGAGCAAGTTCGTGCAGGTAAATTGACACCTGTTTTCTTTGGATCTGCTCTTACTAACTTTGGAGTTGAGACGTTCTTACAACATTTCCTTTCTATGACAACATCACCACTTCCACGTAAGGCACATGAAGGAATCGTTGATCCGTTAAAAGAAGAATTCTCAGCATTCGTATTTAAGATTCAAGCAAATATGAATAAAGCACATCGTGATCGTATCGCATTCATGAGAATATGTTCCGGTAAATTCGAAGCAGGTATGGAAGTAAATCATGTGCAAGGTGGTAAGAAAATCAAATTATCCCAACCACAACAGATGATGGCACAAGAACGTAAAATAGTAGAAGAGGCGTATGCAGGCGATATTATCGGTGTATTTGATCCGGGTATCTTCTCCATAGGTGATACCATATGTATGCCAAATAAGAAGTTTGAATACGAAGGAATTCCTACTTTTGCACCAGAGCATTTCGCTAAGGTACGTCAGGTGGATACAATGAAGAGAAAACAATTTATCAAAGGTATCTCCCAGATTGCACAAGAAGGTGCGATTCAGATTTTCCAAGAATTCAATACAGGTATGGAAGAAATCATTGTAGGGGTAGTAGGTGTACTACAATTTGATGTACTTAAGTTTAGACTTGAGTCAGAGTATGGTGTAGAGATTCGTCTTGAACCACTTCCATATGAACACATTCGCTGGATCGTAAGCAAGGATACGGATGTGTCCAAATTAAGTGTAACTTCGGATACGAAGAAAATTAAAGACTTAAAAGACAATCCACTACTTATCTTTACTCATAGCTGGAGTATTAATACAGTATTGGATCGTAATGAAGGTCTAGAATTATCAGAATTCGGTCGTTCCTAATTATTATATAGATAATAAAATATAGATGGAAATACAAAAATAATCCCTAGAAGTTGAATGTCTATAACACATATTTCATATTCGTTATAGGCCCACACCTTCTTGGGATTATTTTTAGTTACTTAAAGCTTAACTTTGCCTTTCGCAACAGCTTTTTGATAATTTGCTTCTGCTTGACGAATGAATTCTGGATCATCTCGTTTCTCCTTTGGAATATAAGGTTTTCCAGGTTCACGTTCTCTTAGTATGAAACGACCCATTGCATCCTTTAATAATGTAGCGCTATTCATAAGTTCCTCAGAGGCAGCGGCAGTTTCTTCGGAAGCAGCAGCATTGCTTTCTACTGATTCTGAGATTTGATTGATATCTGCAGTAATTGTAGTGATATGTTCGGTCTGTATATTACCTGCAGTAGCAATTTCGGAGGTTGCCATTACAATATGATCAATGCTTTCTGCAATTGTCTTAAAGGAATTGGCTGCTTCAACGGAGATTTTGTTACCAATGTTAGTCTTCTTAATGGTATCTTCAATCATTTTCTTCGTTTCGGATGCGGCTTCTACACTTTTGGCGGCAAGTTCACTTACATGATTAGCAACAACAGCAAATCCTCTACCAGCATCTCCTGCACGAGCAGCTTCGATGGAAGCATTCAAAGATAGGAGATTTGTCTGAGCTGCTATATCTTCAATTGTACGAATAATAGCAGAAATATTTTCTGAAGCAGTCTGGATATCCTCCATAGCGGCAAGTAGTTCAGCCATCTTTGTAGAACTATCAATGGTTTCATCTTTGATTTTGTTGGAGATTGCAGTAGCTTCTTTTATTTTGGCAGAGCTTGCTTGTATTAGTTCATAAGTTTCACCAATTGCATTTTTAAAGGCGATAACAGTAGTGGCTTGCACACTGCAACTTTCTGCGAGGGAATTACTTGCATCGGAGATTCCTTGTGCTTCGTTTGATACTGTATTTGCAATTCTGCTTATCTCAGCAAACATGATATCGTTGGATTGTACCATGTGATAAAGGTTCTTACCGAGACTATCGGTAGAAGAGTGAATTTCTACATAGGCTGTTAAGTCGCCATCTGCGACGCGTTTTACAACATCTACATTATGTTGAATGTTGTTTGCAAGACGCTGAAATGCGTGAACCATCATATCGACTTCAATAAGTTCGTTCTCCATGTGATCTTTTGTAAAGGAAACAGAATCAACACCTTGTGACAATTGCTCAGACCAATACACAAACATGTTAATTGGTTTGATAAGACTTTCCGCAGTTCGGTTACTGACCTTTTGAGAGAAGATAATAGCACCAATGGCCAGAATGATATTTAAGAAGAAAGCGAATATCGTTAGTGTACGAATAATGATTATATTAGTAATTAATTGGTTACCATAATAGTCAGATAACATATGAAGATAAGAGGAGAAATCATTAAGTAACGGACGAACTTGAGAGGTTATTAGATTAGAGGCTTCTGTGGGATTTGTCTGACTTAGGGTAAGTGCTTCTGATGCTAAGGTATGAATTTGAGTATGTAATGCTGTTGCTTTGTTTATACTAGTTTTCGCACTTGAATTAAGATGATAGGAAATAGATTTTATAGTTTTCTCTGCTGTACAATTATTTATTTCATTATTTGTAGGAGTGTTGCTTATGATATCGTTAGCTAAAGAAGTTATTAAATTTTGTTCTTTTGTAACAATTTCATTGGCGGTGGATTGTAATTGTGAGAATTTAAGTTGTTTCGATTGATACATAAATATAAGGAGCAAGCTTAAACTTGTTAAGCCTACAATTATTAACATGATACTGATTAAACCCTTATTGTTGCGGTATATTTTACCTCGGATTGTATTTTTATCATGATTTAAAGCATTGCTATCTTGTGAATTTGACCCCATAATGATTATCCTCTCCTTTAAAAATTCATAAAATTCCATATATATCTATTTTATAGTATAAATATGTAAAAATCAACAATATTCAGAGTGAAATATTATGTAAATATATGCTATAAAAAAGATAGCAATATTTCTTGACAAATGAATTTGATCTGTGTTACAATTAAAAAGCTGTGACACGAACCGATGAAATCGGAAGTGAGTTGCAGAAAACAGTGAAGCAGAGTATCCACTCTCACCTTAGCACGAACGAATGTGACTTGGGTTATTATTTCAAGAGAATTTAGTAGAACTTACTGAATATAGATCGAACTTGAAGACGTGGATAGATTTGCTATCTGCGTTTTTTTTGTGTAGTATATAAATTTATGTTGTAACAAACCTATGGAGGTGTACCGTTATTAGCGATTTAATGATTAATGAGCAAATCAGAGACAAAGAGGTTCGTCTTATTGGCGAAGATGGAGAACAGTTAGGAGTTGTGTCTTCTAAAGATGCAATGAAATTAGCAAAGGAAGCGAATCTAGATTTAGTAAAGATTGCTCCGACAGCTAAACCACCTGTTTGTAAAATTATTGATTATGGCAAATACAGATATGAATTGGCTAGAAAAGAAAAAGAAGCTAAGAAAAAGCAAAAAGTAACAGATGTAAAAGAAATTCGTTTATCACCAAACATTGATGAGAATGACCTTAATACTAAGGCTAATCAAGCAAGAAAATTCATCACAAAAGGTGATAAAGTTAAAGTATCTCTACGTTTCCGTGGTAGAGAGATGGCCCACATGGGTACAAGTAAACAAATCCTTGATTCTTTCTTTGAACGTCTTGAAGATGTAGCAGTTGTTGAAAAACCTGCTAAATTAGAAGGAAGAAGTATGATTATGTTCTTGGCTGAAAAACGCTAAGAGTAAGCAGTATTAAACTGCAACAGGATAGAAGCAATTTAATTCACGACAACAAAGCTACGATTACGTAGCTGGTTGTTCTGATATGGGGTATCTCGTAGGTAGTTACGTAGGAAAGTCCCCATGGATAGATATGTTAGTGGCATATTGTGATGGACATTATGTCACAAATAATAACAGATGGAAGATATTATTAAGGAGGAACTATCATGCCAAAAATGAAAACAAGCAGAGCAGCAGCTAAGCGTTTCAAAAAAACAGGAACAGGTCAATTAAAGAGAATGAAAGCTTACAAGAGCCATATCTTAACTAAGAAATCAACTAAGAGAAAAAGAAATCTTAGAAAAGCTACTTTAGTAGATTCAAGTAACGTTAAAAACATGAAGAAAATTTTACCATATTTATAGGATATAAGGAGGGAACTAGGAAATGGCAAGAATTAAAGGCGGAATGAACGCTAGAAAAAAACACAATAGAGTATTAAAGCTAGCTAAAGGTTATAGAGGCGCTAGATCAAAACAATATAGAGTGGCAAAACAATCTGTAATGAGAGCATTAACTTCTTCATTCGCAGGTAGAAAAGAAAGAAAAAGACAATTCAGAAGATTATGGATTGCCAGAATCAATGCCGCTGCTAGAATCAATGGTCTTTCTTATAGCAAATTCATGTATGGTTTAAAATTAGCTGGTGTTGAAGTTAATAGAAAAATGTTATCTGAAATGGCTATCAACGATGCAGAAGGTTTTGCAGCATTAGTTGAAGTTGCAAAAGCTAAATTAGCTTAATCAGAGCGAATATTAGGACAAACGTAGTTTGTTTTATAGAGTGCCAAGACAATTCATTGTCTTGGCATTTTTTGTATTGGTACATTGATGTACTTGTGTATTTTAGGTAGTGAATGCAAAACTCTATTTACGTTTTCGTAGCTTCTTAGCTGACGTACTATGACACGAAACACGCTACACATCTAAGTACTTCTAAGTGTGTACAATACAGGTTTCAAAATGATACGGAAGCGCCTTCGATTCGGCATCCTGCCTCAGCTCAGGCTTGCTCGGCTTCCATGCCTCGCATTCCTAGGATATACCGTACACACTAAGAAGTACTATAGATGTTACGCTATCGTTTCTTAGTCATAGTACGTCAGCTAAGAAGTAAATCTATGCAATTAAGAGTTTTGCTTTTCTTATTTATAGATACACAAGTACAGGCAAGGTAGTGAATGGATAATATTTTGAATGGCACAGACTATATATAAAATCATATGATTCCTTTTTCCTAATTAAGTAGAATTTGCTTGACAACACTTGACCACTGTAATACAATAAACATGTAAATTTTCCTCGATAGCTCAATGGTAGAGCACACGGCTGTTAACCGTGGTGTTGCAGGTTCGAGCCCCGCTCGGGGAGTTAATAAAGCAATGAAATAGAACGTAAAAACACTCCCAAGAAGGTGTGTCCTATGTAGAATATGTGAGTCATAGGCGCTAGACTTCTTGGGAGTGTTTTTTTGCATGTAAAATACTATAAATTCGAAACATCATCATTTTATTTTTTATTGAACGGCCAAATCTTCGGTAACAATACATTAATCTCTGCACCAATAAACAGAATATACATACAGAAGTACAACCATAGCATTAACAATACAAAGGCAGTAAGACTTCCGTACATAGTTGAGAATTTACCAAAGTTATCAATATAGATCGAATACAAGAAGGAGAATAACATCCAACCTGCAGCGGCGATAACAGCACCAGGAAGTTCGTTAAAGAACTTTGTCTTGCGGTTTGGAATTACAACATATAGTAGCAGGAAGAATATCGTATATATAGCTAATGAGGCGATCGTGCGTAATCCAATAATAGCTACAGCTAAATCGTTAACCAGTGGAAACTGAGCGCTAATGAATAAGTAGATACGATTTCCAAATACAAGTAAACCAAGTGATACAACAATAATTATAGCAAATGCTAAAGTATAGATTGCAGAAGTCATACGTAATTTGAAATAATTACGACTCTCATTAATTCCATAAACCGTGTTAAGGCCTTTAACGATTGCTAAGAAACCTCTTGATGCAGACCAAAGAGTGGTAATGGCTGTAATAGAGATAATAGTTGTAGCCGGTTGTACATATACGTCAGAGATGAGAGAGACAACATAAGTATTAATTCCGCTAGGGAAAAAGTTTCTGATTAACATATACAATTCACTCTCTTTTAAGGGTAAGAACTGTATCAATGTTAATAAGAACATAGTAAATGGAAAGAAGGAAATAATTATATAAAACGCGGCTTGTGCAGAAAAGGTAGGTACGTAGTCACTTGCTATTTTGCGACAAGTCATTCGGATTGTTTGAATTAAGGTTATTAATTTCATAGTCACTCCAATCTTTTCATGAATAGTTACCTATCATTGATAATATATGTACTAATGGTAAGATATATTTCAAAAAAAAGCAAGGTTGAATATAAAAAATATAGATACGATTGACAGAAAGAGAGAATATCTATAAAATGGATATATGTGGTACGAAATTACGTATAATTTTGTACACATATAATAGAATGGGAGGAATTACATATGTCAGAAAACAAATTTTGCACAAAGTGCGGTGCGCCTTTAAGAGATGGTGTACAATTTTGTACGGAATGTGGTACTAGGGTTGGAGGAGATGCTACACAAACTGTTCAACCAACAGCAAGTGTGAATCCAAATGTAGGTGTTAATTCAACAAATCAACCACAATATTCTGCTCCAGTTTATAGCCCAATTCCAGATGAAAATCAAAAAATGAAGAATGATAAGCAAGGAAAAATAATTGCGGGAGTATTTGGCCTGATAGCAGTCTTAGCAATTGTATTTCTTGTTTACAAAGGATTTTTTTCATATCCAAGTAAACCAGCAGATGTAGCTGAAAAATTTATTAATGCAGTAATGGTTGATTTTGATGCAAAAAGTGCTCAAAAATATATTGTATCAGAAGTAGATGATTATGATGAGATTAAAGAAATATGTGAAGCTATTGAAGATAGCGGTATTAAAGTAAAGAAAGTAAAAGTTTCAGATACAGAAGTAGATGGGGATTATGCGGAAGTGACACTAAGCATAACTGTTTCTTTGTTGGGACAAACAGAAACCCAAGATGCAGATGTATCTCTAGAGAAAATAAATGGTAAATGGAAGGTTATTGATTTTGATTAGAGTTCACTCTAATCAAATCCCTACTTGACAAAAAAAATGCATATGCTAGAATAGTACGTGATAATGATAAAAGCAATGAATGTGTTAGTAGATAATTGTATTCTTTCAGAGAGAAGAAGTCACCGGCTGTAAGCTTCTTTAAGTTCAGGCAATTATTGAATTTCCCACAGGAGCTGCATATTGGAATTGTAGACTTATAGAAGAACTACTTAGTAGAATATGCCGGGTAATGACCGTTATTCATCAAAGAAGAGCTTATTGCGTATGTGATAAGAAGCAGGGTGGTACCGCGGATTAGAATATTTCGTCCCTTATATAACAGACTGATGTGTGTTGTATAAGGGATTTTTTATTGGATTTGAAAAGGTCCAATTAATTTGAATATCAATTAATACGCATTAGTTAGAGTATAATTATACCACATGTGAGAAACTGAAAGGAGCTTCGCAAAATGAAAGAAAAATTGAAAGCGATTGTAGATGAGGCGTTATCTCAGATTAATGCTTCGGAACAATTAGAAAAATTAAATGAAATTAAAGTAGCCTTCCTTGGTAAAAAAGGTGAATTAACTTCAGTATTAAAATCTATGAAAGATGTTGCACCAGAAGATAGACCGATGGTAGGTCAGATGGTAAACGAAGCAAGAGAAAAATTAGAAAGTTGCTTAGAAGAAAAGAAAGCGGCTTTTATGAAGAAACTTCGTGAAGAGCAAATCAAGAAGGAAACAATTGATGTAACATTACCAGCGACAAAACCAATGGTAGGACATCGTCATCCAAATACAATTGCATTAGAAGAAGTAGAGAGAATTTTCATCGGTATGGGATATGAAGTAGTAGAAGGACCAGAAGTAGAATATGACTACTATAACTTCGAAGCACTTAATATTCCAGCAAACCACCCAGCAAAAGATGAACAAGATACTTTCTATGTAAGCTCAGACGCGCATAGCAATATCGTACTTCGTACACAAACATCATCAATTCAAGTACATGAGATGGAAAAAGGAAAACTTCCAATTCGTATGATTGCTCCAGGTAGAGCTTTCCGTTCTGATGAAGTAGATGCAACACATTCTCCTTCTTTCCACCAAATCGAAGGTCTTGTTATTGATAAGAATATTACATTTGCAGACTTAAAGGGAACGTTAGAAGTATTCGCTAAGGAAATCTTCGGCGAAGATACAAAAGTTAAGTTCCGTCCACATCACTTCCCATTCACTGAGCCAAGTGCAGAGATGGATGTATCTTGTTTCAAATGTGGAGGTAGTGGCTGCCGTTTCTGTAAGGGAGAAGGTTGGATTGAAATCTTAGGTTGTGGTATGGTTCATCCTCACGTACTTGAAATGAGTGGAATTGATCCAGAAGAATATACAGGATTTGCATTCGGTGTAGGTCTTGAACGTATTGCATTATTAAAATACGAAATTGACGATATGAGATTATTATACGAAAATGATACTCGTTTCTTAAAACAGTTCTAGGAGGTAAGAAGAATGAATACACCATTATCTTGGATTAAAGCTTATGTGCCAGAACTTGATGTAACAGCACAGGAATACACAGATGCCATGACATTATCAGGTTCTAAGGTAGAAGGATATGAAAAATTAGATGCTGACTTAGAAAAAATCGTAGTTGGTAAGATCTTAAAAATAGAAAAGCACCCAGATGCAGATAAATTGATCATCTGTCAGGTACAAATCTCAGAAGAAGGAGATCAAGTACAGATCGTAACAGGTGCTCCTAATGTGGAGGAAGGCGACGTAATTCCAGTAGTTCTTGATGGAGGACGTGTAGCAGGTGGCCATGATGGAGAAAAAACTGCTGGTGGAATCAAAATCAAAAAAGGTAAACTTCGTGGTGTTGAATCATGTGGTATGATGTGCTCGATCGAAGAACTTGGTTCAACAAAAGAAATGTACCCAGATGCACCAGAGAACGGAATCTACATCTTTAGTGATAATCCGGAATATGCAGATTTGAAAATCGGATCAAGTGCAATTGAAGCATTAGGACTTAATGATGTGGTATTCGAATATGAGATTACATCAAACCGTGTTGACTGTTTTGGAGTACTTGGTATTGCTAGAGAAGCAGCTGCTACATTCGGTAAAAAATTCGTACCACCAGTAGTAGAAGTGAAAGAAAATGATGAGAAAGCTTCTGATTACATTAGTGTAGAAGTAGAAGCAAAAGACCTTTGTCCACGTTTTATTGGAAGGGTAGTTAAGAATATTAAAATTGGACCATCTCCAAAATGGATGCAAAGAAGACTTGCAGCCTGTGGAATTCGTCCAATCAACAACTTAGTGGATATTACAAACTATGTTATGGAAGAATATGCGCAACCAATGCATGCATACGATCTAGATCAAGTTTCAGGAAACAAGATTGTAGTACGTCGTGCAAAAGACGGAGAAGTATTCCAGACATTAGATGGTCAAGAAAGAAAACTAGATTCTTCTATATTAATGATTTGTGATGCGGATAAACCAATCGGCCTTGCAGGTATTATGGGTGGAGAAAACTCTAAGATTACAGATGATGTTAAGACAGTATTATTCGAAGCAGCTTGTTTTGATGGAACGAATATTCGTCTATCAAGTAAGAAAGTTGGTTTAAGAACAGATGCTTCTGGCAAATTTGAAAAAGGACTTGATCCAAACAACGCAATGGAAGCAATTAACCGCGCATGTCAATTAATTAATGAATTAGGCGTTGGTGAAGTTGTTGGTGGATGCGTTGATGTATACGATGAGGTTCGTAAACCAAATCGTGTAGCTTTTGAACCAGACAGAATTAACAAATTACTTGGAACTGACCTAGATGCAGAAACTATGATTGGTTACTTCAAAGCTATTGATTTAGATTATGATGAGAAGACAAAAGAAGTAGTTGTTCCAACTTGGAGACAAGATATTCATCGTATGGCAGATCTAGCAGAAGAAGTTGCACGTTTCTATGGATATGATAAAATCGGTTCAACACTTCCAACAGGAGAAGCTACTACAGGTAAATTATCATTTAAGATGAGAATTGAGAATGTAGCTAGAGATATCGCAGAACATTTTGGATTTAATGAAGCTATGACATATTCTTTCGAAAGTCCAAAAGTATTTGATAAATTATTAATTCCAGCTGATGATGAACTTCGTAAGACTGTAGTAATCTCAAATCCACTTGGTGAAGATTACAGTATTATGAGAACAATATCTCTTAATGGTATGCTTACTTCTTTATCAACAAACTACAATAGAAGAAACAAAGATGTTCGTCTATACGAAATCGGTAACATCTATATACCAAAAGCATTACCATTAACAGAGCTTCCAGATGAAAGAACACAAGTTACACTTGGTATGTATGGTGCAGGTGATTTCTTCGATCTAAAAGGTGTTATTGAAGAGTACCTAGAGAAAATTGGGCTAAAAGCAATTAAGACATATGATCCAAATGCAGGTAAAACTTTCTTACATCCAGGAAGACAAGCAAATATCATCTATGATGGTGTTGTGATTGGATATCTTGGTGAAGTTCATCCAGATGTACTTGATAATTATGATATCGGCGAGAAAGCTTATGTTGCAGTACTTGATATGCCTGAAGTTGAGGCTCGTGCAGGATTTGCAGTGAAATATGAAGGAATTGCTAAATACCCAGCTGTAACTCGTGATATCAGTATGGTAATGGAAAAATCAATCCTAGCAGGTGATGTAGAAGCAATTATTCGTAAGAATGGTGGTAAGATACTTGAATCTGTTACATTATTCGATATCTATGAAGGTGCACAGATTAAAGAAGGTTATAAATCTATGGCATATTCCATTAGCTTCCGTGCCAAAGATCGTACGTTAGAAGATAAAGACGTTAATGAAATTATGACGAAGATCTTAAATGGTCTTTCTAAGATCGGAATTGAACTTCGTCAATAAAGGAAATCATATTACAACTTTTATGGGTCGAATGCCATATGTGAATAGCCACATATGGCATTCAGCTACAAAAGTTGTCTATTTGACTCTAACAAACTTTTGACAAATATCTGTGATAATCTACCAATAACGATTACAATTATGATAGGAGGGTATTTATGAAGAAACTAGTAAAGAAAATTGCCTTATTTATGGCTGTATTACTAATAGCTTCTACTTTTGCAGTACCAAAGTACTCAGAAGCGGCGACAGCAGTGCCAAAGTTAAGTGTATCGAAGAAAACACTTACTGGTGTAGGGACAAAATATAAACTAACAGTTAAGAACCAAAGATCAGGTAGTAAGTATGCATGGAAATCCTCTAATACTAAAGTTGCTACAGTAAAAGCAAGTAAAGGGAGTGCTACTGTAACAGCGGTTTCTAAAGGAACAGCAAAGATATCATGTACAATTACATATTCATCAGGAACAAAACGTGTTCTTACTAGTCAGATCACCGTTAAAGTGCCAGCAACAGCAGTTAAAATCAGTAATGCCAAGCTAGAAAACAATGTGCATGTGGTTGAGATGGGAGATACTTATGATTTTAATCGTAAACTTACCCCTTCTAAAGCATCCGATAAAACATACTGGAGTGTAGAACCAGAAGAATATGGAACAATTGATAAGAATGGTGTATTCACACCTGCTAAAGTAGGAACATTCAATATCGTTGCTACAGCAGCAGATTCAAAATCAAAAGCAGCTAAAAGTACAGTAAAAGATAGCATATTAGTTAGGGTAGTAGAGAAAACAGCGGAGGTTTCTTCTGTAGCGCTTAAAGGTGCAGATGAATTAGTTATTACATTTAGCTCAGCGGTTGATCCTTTAACAGTACTAGATACAAAAACAAATCAGTTAACATCAGCAATTGTTATAGCAGCTGGTAAAGATTCAAAGGGAAATCAAGCTAGTGATTTTGGTTCTTTAACAGGAACACTTTCTAGTGATCAAAAAGTGTTAACAATCAAAGCAACGAATACATTCAATGGTGTATATACCATTAATATCTCAAGTGATGTCTTGACAAAAGAGGGAATTGCAATTACTCCTTATGTTAAATCAATATCCCTAATTGATAATGTGGCACCTACATACTTGGGTTCAGCCATTGATGATTCTGGTTTGAAAACAACAATTAATTTCAGTGAAGCAATTGATGTAAGTAGTATGGCAGTTGCATATACACAAAGCACTACGAGTACAGCAACAGCAGTAGAAACTGCATTATTGACGACAGCTTCTAATTATGTCTTATCAAGCGATAAGAAGTCATTGACAATCGATTTATCAAGTATAGCACCAAGTAACGCTTCAAAAACATATACAGTTACATTACAAGGTGTGAAAGATATTGCAGGTAATTATTCCGAACAAAACTTCATTTCTGTATTTGTATATTATGATACAAGTACGAAACCACAAGCGACTGTAGTAAACATTAGTCGTACAGCTTATGAAACGGTTACAGTAGAATTTAATCGTTCTATTACGCCATATGGAACTGGTGTGTTAACAGTGAACGAGACACCTATTTATTCAGCTAGTGTTGATGCGGATAATAATAAGTTGGTTCACTTTACATTACCAACTGAAGTTGCTGCACTATCAGGAAATCAAACAGTGTCTATAAAAGGTTGGAACGCATATAATGTAGCTTCAACAGACAAAACATCAGCTACTGCTGTGTCTAGAGTGGTTAATTTCTCACCAGATACAAAAGCACCAACAATTAAAAGTTCCGAGTTAACAAGCACAGATGGAGTATATACATTAACCTTAGAATACACAGAACCTGTAACAGTTGTAACAACTAAGGGAACATTAACAGCGAAAATAGTTACAGATAATGATGATATCTATCCAGCTAATAATATTAATTATGTAGCTACTGTTGACAATAAAACAGTTAGCTTAAAGTTAGAAAGCAAGCAAATGACAGTGTCAGGTAAGTATGAAATTGCAATCCCAACAGGATTTGTAAGAGATGCTTATTATAATAAAAGCGCAAAAACAACCGTAAATGTTAAATCTAATGCAACTTCTGATACCACATTGCCAGCACCATCTTCCATTGCGCAATCAACGGAAGATGCAAGCGTGATTAGTATCAAGTTTGATCATAAATTAGATTTAGAGACTGCACAAAATGTATCAAATTATACAGTAGCAGGTGCAGTAATAACGAAAGCAGAATTGGTAACAAATACAACTTCATTAGCAGAAATACATTTAACATTAGCTGCTGGAAGTATCAAGTACAATGCCAATTATCCAGTCACAATCAAGGGAGTTAAAGGCTACAATAATTCGTATAATGCAATAACAAATTATACACAGACAATAGTGCTAAAAGAAAATGTAGCACCAACCATTGTGTCTGCTAAATTAACCACTGCTAAAGATGGAGTTGTTCTTACCTTTAACGAAGCAGTAACAGGAACTGCTAAATTTAGTGTATATATGAATGGTACATTATATCGAGATTCTGCGGCTACATATGTAGCATATGATACAACCAATAAAACAATTACAATCTACTTTGGTAGCGTTGTAAACTCTTCTTCAGGATTAACATTATTACCAGCAGCAGATAACAGCCTAAAAGATGCAAACGGTAATGCCGCTCAAATCAATTCAACGGTGTATGTATATTAGGAGGAAATGAATGAAACATAAGAGACGAAAGAAAATAGCCTATTTACTAATCGTGCTCTTACTGGTACAGGTAATTCAACCTCTTGGCTTATCGCTCCAAGCTGCAGCAGCTCCAAAGCTTAATAAATCAGTGCTTACCTTGGTTAATAAGGGTGATACCTATAACTTAAGTGTTAAGAACAAGAGAAGTGGATCAAAATACAGTTGGTCCACTTCTAACAAAAAAGTTGCTACAGTTAATAAAAATGGTGTAGTAAAAGCGGTTGATGGAGGAAGTGCAACAATTCGTTGCAAGATTACATTACCATCTAAGAAAACGAGGACACTTACGTGTGCAGTAACAGTACGTGTTCCAGCAACTAACGTAACAATTAGTAATAAGAAACTGAATTCAAACAATTGCCAAACTCTTGAAGTAGGAAAGCAGTATGATTTTAACAGAAAGTTAACACCTACAAAATCTACAGATCGTACATATTGGACAGTTGAAGATACTTCCATAGCTACAGTAGATTCAAAAGGTGTTGTTACCGCTAAGAAACAAGGGCTAACAAGATTAATAGCTACAACCGGGACAAGTCGATCAAATGCAAATAATGGTATTGTGAATGATGCTATGAATTTGTATGTAGTAGGTGATACAGCAGAGGTCATCAGTGTGAATCAAGTAAGTGCAACGGTGATTCAGATTGCATTCAGTGATCCAATCAATCCAGATACCGTATTCAATCTTGATGGATCTAATACATTGCTAGATAATATCTCCTTCCTTGTACTAAGAGATGATTATGGTAAGCAAGCGAATGCTTATGGCAAGATTACAGGAGAATTCTCAACAGATTGTACTTTATTAACATTAACCAGTGAGATGCCGTTTAAAGGGAAATATGAGATAACAATTAAAAACCTTGGAACAAAATCAGAGAAACTAGTTAATAAATACGTAAAGACAGTAGAACTAGAGGATACGGAAGCACCTAAATACATTAATACAACGGTAGATGAAACAGGTTTACTAGCTTCCATCAATTTTAACGAACCAATTGCACTTACGGGAATGACCATTGAATCTGTTTCTCGAGCAGATGGCGTTTCTATGAATGCACTTTCAACAGCGGTATTAAAGAATAAATCCATCTATCAGTTGTCAGAAGATAGAACATCAATCATAGTGAATATGAATAACATTAATACCAATGATAAGAATAAGGTAATTTATGTATTAGTAAAAGGCATTGAAGATCTGGCGGGCAACAAGACGAATCCTGAATCCATATCCATGCAAGTAATTAGCGATACAACTACGAAACCACAAGCTAAACTACTGAATATTGAGCGTACTTCATACTACACAATAACAGCAACTTATGATCGTGCAATTGAAAAGCCAGGTACGCTATATGTACAAGGTTATTCTTGTACAGGTAAAGTGGATTCCAAAGATAAGAAAGTAGTAACCTATACGATTCCATCTTATGTAGCGACATTAACAGGAGGACAGTCAGTAACTGTAACAGGCTTTAGTGGATACAATGTATCAAGTTCAGAGCAATATACCAATGTAACACGAACAATTAGCTTTACAATTCGTGAAATGTCAGAAGCACCAAAGCTAGTCGATTACGTAACGGATAGTAAGACTAACATGATTACGTTGAACTATTCAGAAAATGTCAAGCTAGCACTAAGTAAAGGTACATTGTCAGGAACGGTTACAGTAACTTACACAGGTACAACATATACCTCTACGTATTCAATAACAATTCCTTATCAAGCATTTGTAACGGACAATGTTGTTAAGGTTATACTTGATGCGGATAGTATGAGTCAAGTAGGAACGTATGTAGTAACATTACCAGCTGCATTCGTAACGGATGAAGATGATATACCGAATAATACGGCAGAAACAATTGCGATTATTAAGACAGAAACCTCAACGACACCAAGTGGTAACGCATTGCCAGCACCAACAAGTGTAACCCAGGCTACGAACGACAATAGTGTTATTGATGTAGTATTTGGAAATAAGCTAGATGTGGCTACAGCAACGAAAGCAAGTAATTATACCTTTAATAACGGTGTAGTGGTTGAGTCAGCAACATTGACACAGAATGATAAAGATAAGGCAGTTGTACAATTAAAGGTATCGATTGCTTCAATTGCAAGTACAGGAAAATATGAATTGACAATTGGTAATGTTATGGGTTATGGAGGAAGTTATGGTTCTATTACATCAAATCCAATTCAAGTAACATTAAAAGAAAATAATCCGCCTACTATTGTGTCAGCTGTATTGACATCCAATTCAACGATTGTATTAACATTCACTGAGGCTGTAAGAGGAAATCTAAGCTGTAGCGTAACGCAGAATGGAAATGTTCTCTCACAAGCTGGTAGCCCGGCAGTTTCAGATGTATACGTGACAATCTCGTTAAACTCAGCCCTATCAGGAACTAGTGGAATTTATCTTTTAATCAACAGTAATTTAGTTGATTCTGCTGGAAATCCAGCTATTATTTCTGATTCGGCAATTGCAGTTAGGTAGAAAGAAATTATTTCCTCTTTACCTTTGTGAAGCAATGATTTATAATTAATATGTTTCTATAATTACATCCTTCCAGTATTTACTAGAAGGATGTAATTGCGTATAAGGGTCGATATATTATGCAATATTTGAATGATTTTATAATAATATCGTCCAATAAGGTGAGGAGTGTGAAATCCTTGAATAGGAAGACAAAGGAAGTTATTAGAGTCTTGCTGTGGATTTTCTTTATTATATATATGGTTGCCTTGACATATTTTTTGTTCTTTAGTGAACGATTTGGTAGAGTCATGGGAGGAGAATATCGATATAATTTACAGCTATTTAAAGAGATAAAGAGATTTATTGTATATAGAAGAGAAGTAGGTTTTACAAGTTTCATGATTAATATTGTTGGAAATGTTGTAGCCTTCATACCATTTGGATTTATCCTTCCAGCTATAAGTCCACGAAATCGAAAGTTTTTAAATATTGCATTATTAAGTTTTGAACTTACTTTATTCATTGAGATTATGCAGCTAATTCTACAGGTGGGGACTTTTGATGTAGATGATATATTCATGAATCTAATGGGTGGAATAATTGGATATATTTTGTTTGCAATCGGTCATAAATGTATTAGTGCCTTATCTAATAGGAGGAGACGAACATGAGAAAGAAAAAGAAAGATGAATTCAAGTTCTCGGACAAGTACCATCCTTTGCAAGGAATAATAGGAGTTATATTAGCTTTCGTTGTATTAATTGCTATGAGCATCCTGTTCTATATCTCAAGCACAAGTGAAGGTAACGCTGGGATATGGATCGGTCTTGTTGGACTTGGAATGTTTGTAATTAATATAATAGGATTCGTACTTTCTGTTCTTGCATTCCATAAGCAGGAGATCTATTATCGTTTTCCTATTGCAGGAATATTATTAAATGGTTGTTTTTTAATCGTGTTTCTTCTATTATATATAGTAGGAATTTAAATAGGTCGACGGTGTCAAATTGGTATCGTCGACCTATTTAAATAAAGGAATATTGTAAGGAAAAAGTAAGACTTGTACAATTAATTTTATGATATGATGAGATTATAAATATACTAGTGAACTGATATTGTTGGGATATAGATACGATTTAGAGAGGGATAAAAATGACAATACTTATAGTAGATGATGATAAAGAGATAGCAGATTTGGTTGAGATTCATCTGGTAGCAGAAGACTATCAAGTTTTTAAAGCATATCATGCAAGAGAGGCGTTAGATGTACTTGAAAAGGAAGAAGTGCATCTTGTAATATTGGATATTATGATGCCAGGAATAGATGGAATTCAGTTATGCAAAATGATTCGAGAAGATAATGCGGTACCAATCATTATGCTTAGTGCAAAGTCAACAGATACGGATAAGATTATGGGACTAGCAACTGGAGCAGATGATTATGTAATAAAACCATTCAATCCACTAGAATTGATTGCAAGAGTAAAATCCCAACTACGTAGATATACGCAATTGAATAATGGGCAAGCTGGTGATAAGCAAGAAAAAATCATTCAATTACCAAATCTATTTATTAATAGAGAGACACATTCTGTTAAGGCTTATGAACGAGATGTGAAATTGACACCAATTGAATTTGAGATTTTGTATTTATTAGCATCGAATAAAGGAAAAGTTTTCAGTACAGAAGAGATTTTCGAGCGGGTATGGAACGAAAAAATATTGGAAGCAAATAATACAGTAATGGTACATATAAGAAGAATACGTGAAAAAGTTGAGTTGGATTCTAGAGAAACACAGATTATCAAAACTGTATGGGGAGTGGGATACAAAATTGATTAACTTTGTGAAAAAATATAATAAAGAAGAAAGTTTTCAAGCTAGAATTATTCGTTATGCAATACTTAGTCTAATGATTACAATACTGATAGAAATGATGGTATTTGGTATCTTTCACTTAGGAGGGTATATATTTAGGCCGAAACAATCTGGTAATGAGATGAAAATTGATGTGACCCAAGAAGAGAAGAAGTATACTATATTGAATAATAACTCAACCATAGGAGAAATTAACCCAGAAGAAGAGAGGCCAAATACAACTCTTGGTAATAACAGTACGTTTGTGATAGCAGCTATTTGTTTGGTGTCAGGAGCAGTTTTGTTTACTTTCCTATTTATATACTACATTAAGAGATATTATCGATACATAGAAGAGATTACAGAAGGAATTAGCCGAATTGCAGGGGGGGATTTTGAAACTAAGATACCCATTCGTTATAAGGATGAATTATCTTCTGTAGCGGATACCGTAAATTGTTTATCTGTAAATATACAGCAGATGATAGCCATTCAAAAAGAGAATGAGCGATCAAAGAATGAATTGATTACTAGTATTGCCCACGATTTAAGAACTCCATTAACTTCAATAATTGGATATCTCGATCTTGTCCGATTAGGCAAAGGAACAGATGAGGAGATGAAGAAGAATTATGTGAATATTGCTTATCATAAAGCAAAACGATTACAGAGTCTTATAGAAGATTTGTTTGCGTATACCCAATATAGTTTTGGGAAGGTTACAATACGAAACTGTGATCTTGATATGGTAAAACTGCTTGAACAAATAGCAGAAGAGTTTTATCCGATATTTAAAGAATCTAACTTAGAATATTCATTTCATACCAAAGTAGCAAAAGCTGTTGTATGTGGAGATGGTGATTTGCTAGCACGAGTATTTGCTAATCTATATGGAAATGCAGCAAAATATGGAAAAGCAGGGGAAAAAGTAGAAGTATATTTAGAAGAAAAAGAAGATACATATGAGATCCGTATTACAAATTACGGACAATTAATACCAGAAGATGATATTGAACATATATTTGAACGATTTTATCGTGTAGATAGTTCTAGATCAGGCGAGACAGGGGGAACTGGTTTAGGATTAGCAATCGCTAGAAATATTGTAGTGATGCACGGTGGATCAATTACAGCAACGAGTAACATAGGTGGGACAACATTTACCGTAACTCTGAATAAAGCGATATAGTAATTTATCCAATAGTTTAAGTTAGGAGATAGATATGTGGTCAAGGAAGAAACGATATAGCATACTGTTGTGTATTGTAACATTGTTACTCACAAGTTGTAGTGTGTTTACACGAAAAGAATCTTTAACAAATACAAGTGATAATCTGACATATAATTATCCTGTAGTTCTTAAGGATGAGGAAGAAAATGTTCAAATTAAAGTAACTTACGGGCTAAATCACTATGCTAAAATAGGGAAAGAAATGCACGTAAATATTGAGGTACATACGCAGGAAAAACCTTTTGAAGGGTATCTACAAATTGAAGTTCCTTATGATAATACATCGACTAAGTATAATCAGAAGGTTTCAGTAGATTCGAATTCACATATTGAATATGAGACGCAGATACCTGTGGTTTATGAGAATATGAAGTTCCTAGTTCATTTGTTAGATAAGGAGCAAGATATACAAGTTTCTCAGATAGCAGATGTAGAAGCGAGTAGAATCTATGATGTTCAGTATATTGGCATACTTGATGAGAATATGCAAACAGAGACAGTTGTAAGCAAAGGGAAAATGCAAGTGTTCCAGTTATATTCAGATGAATTAGCGGATCCATTTGACAACCTTAATCTAATTGATTGTATTTTCCTTAATGAAGAAGAGATAAAACATCTAGAAGAATCGGTGGTATCAAAACTAGATAATTGGTTACAAAATGGAGGAACTTTATTAATAGAAGAGCCAGTAGATTACAAGGATAGTACAGGGGATTATGGATTTGGAAGATATATTACTGTTCCAAAGATGAAAAACATAAGTAAGCTAACGGAATATGTTGAAGAGCTTGGTATAAACCCAAAATTATTTTTATCAGGACCAACAGATGACTTGGTAAAGACTAGTATCAATGCAGAAGTTGTATCGAAGACACCAGATATGTCCAAATATATAATCGTGTTTCTTCTATATATAATAGTAATCGGACCTGTGTTGTATGGCATTTTGAAAAGGAAAAATCGTCGAGTTTGGTATCTGGGAATTGTACCTGTGATATCGGCTGTATTTTTAGTTATTGTTTATGGATTAGGAAAGTCTACTCGGGTTGAAGATGCTTATCTAAGATATGTGAAAGTTACTCAGATAGCACAGGATGGGTATACCAATGAAGCAACATATTTTGCAGTAGTAAATCCCACCAAAACGACAGTAACAGTTCAAGCAGATAATTCTAAAAATCTTCAACCACTATTTACACAAAGTGATTATTATCAATTATCTACCGATAACAATCGTTCAAATATGGAGTTTTCTATGAATGTAGAAAGTTCTACAGATGAAGAAAACATTACAAATAAAAGTTCTACTAGAGCCTTTCAACCACTTTATTTAAAAATTGATAATTCATATCTACCAGAAGATATAGAAGTAAAGCAATCGTCAGAATTATTAACATGTGCAAATTATAGAATATTAGGTATATTTACCAACAATACAGGGATGGATTTGAGTAATGCTTGTATCGTTAGCAATCAAATGCTTATTTATATTGGTGATTTGTTAGATGGAGAATCAATAGAACTTAAAGATTGTCAGTATGAATATATTCCATCTTATGATTTACTTTATACAAATGGATTGGATAGTCGTATCAAGAATCTTACAAAAGTAATTAACAATAGGTTTGAATATGATGAAATCCAGTCGAATGTAAAATATGATTTAATTCAGTATGTAATGAGTGAATGGCTAATAACGAATCCGGAAGGAAGTTATTTGATGGCATTTACAGAAGAATCGAATGGGGATTCTATATTAGACAATAGTGATATTAGTCAGGTTGAGCTTAGCTCTCATTTGATTGTTAAAGATCTTCCAGTGGACTATAATATCGGCAACGGAGATGTTTTTCAGCCATCGATCAAACAGTATATGTCTGTTGTGAGTGGCGACTACTATCAAGAGATGGATATTATGGAATCCGATAGTCTTATAGTTGATTACGATTTTGGAAATGAGGATATAAAGCAAATTGAATATTCAAAGTACTATAATACGGAGTTTTATGTAGATGATACAAATATAAATGATCTATGGATGGGATTTTACGGAACAGCATATTTCTATAATAGAAGGACTGGGGAATATGATAAGGTAATAACAAGTGGGGAAGAAACCAGAATGGATCACTTAGAAGACTACCTAGGCGACTCGAATGTTTTAAGAGTTCGTTATGAAGTATCTCAAAATAGTGCGAATAGCAATTCAATAACAATTCCAAAACTAACGGCCATTAAGAAAGGAAATTAAGATGCTAGAACTTCAAGATCTATGTAAGAAATATGGAAGACATACGGTGCTTGATAACATGAATCTACATATAGAAAAAGGTCAGCTATTCGGATTAGTGGGACCTAATGGGGCAGGTAAGACAACATTGATTAAGATAATAGCGGGATTGCTAGAACTTGATTATGGTTCTGTTCTAGTAGATGGTAAGCAAACAAGTACCAAAGAAAGAAGATCACATACTAAGATCGGTTATATGCCAGATTATTTTGGGGTATATCAAAATCTGAAAGTATATGAGTATATGGACTTTTATACACAAATGTACGGATATAAAGGAAAAGAGGCGAAGAATAAGGTAGAAGAAAACTTAGAATTAGTGAACTTGCTTTCTAGGAAAGATGAATATGTAGATGATTTATCAAGAGGTATTAAGCAACGGCTTTGTCTTGCTAGATGTTTGCTCTCTGAACCAGAATTACTTCTATTAGATGAACCTACTTCTGGTCTTGATCCAAGAGGCCGTAATGATATAAGAAACATTCTTAATATCTTACAAGGAAAAGGCATGACCATAATAATTAGTTCCCATATACTTCAGGATCTTTCTCAGATGTGCTCACATATTGGAATTGTAGATAATGGAAAGATGGTAACACAAGGACCTGTAGAAGATATATTACAGATGGAGGAGCAATCAAAACCATTACGAATCCGATTTACAGAGGTGAATTCCAGTTTGTTAAAATACCTAGGTTCTCATGTGCTAATTAGTAACCTAACAATTGATGGGACTCAAACAACCATGAGATTTGAAGGTGATTCAATGGAAGAAGCAAAACTATTGACAACATTGATACAAAATGGTGCTAGAATCTGCTATTTTGCAAGAGAAGAAGGTAATCTTGAAAAATTATTTTTACGAATAACGAAGGGAGAGTAGGTGAATGAATAATCCGATTTTCAAAAAGGAACAAAAGGTTCGGGCTCGTTCTCCTAAGCTGATGCTACTTATTGTAGGATACAATCTGGGACTTGTCATCTTAGTTGCAATTGCATTCTTATCAACCTACGGTGCAAAACATAGCACAGCAAAATATCATGATACACTGTTGCTATACATATTAATTGGGGTTTTTCAGTTTGCTTTATTATTACTAATTATACCAGCATTTACAGCAGGAACCATAACAGGAGAGAAAGAAAGACAGACTTTCGATGTGTTAATAACAACCAGTAAGAATCCTTTAACAATTATAATTGGTAAACTAAGTGCTTCTGTTAGCACCATGGTATTGTTGATCGTATCAAGTTTGCCAATAACAGCGGTAGTATTTAGTGTGGGTGGTTTATCATTAATTGATATTGTTCTTTATGTGATTGTATGTTTCTTGGAAGCTATCTTTATTGGAAGTATAGGTTTGTTCTTCTCATCGTATAGTGAGAATACTGCTAAATCAACGGTGATGACATATGTAACAATTCTTCTTTTAGTCATCGGAACTGCAATTGTGCTGGGAATTCTCTATCTTATTGTTAGTAAACAGATTAATTATGATGAATTTGCTACAGAAGCAATTACAATTGTAACGGATCTTAAGAACGCTGTTTGGATCTTGTTAATCAACCCGTTGGTCACGGTAGTTGCATTGTTGATGGAACAGACAGGGAATGGAAGTTTGTTTACTAGTTATGTTAATAAAGTGGGAAGTTGTAATTCCTTTGTATTAGAACATTGGGTAATAACTAGTGTAGTGATACAGATGGTAATTGGAATAGTATTGATACACCTAAGTGCAAAGAATATTGATCGAATAAAAAAATAAGTTTAATTACATAAAAAAATCACCAAGTGTAGGAAGATACACTTGGTGATTCGCATTCATTCAATGAAAACTCATAAATAGTCTCATTGTTAGAACTATGAAAATGGAAGAAGAAAAAATATAATTTAATTATAACACATAATTTAAAAAAAGATAGTAGTAAATTAAAAATTTACAAAATTATTTAGGCCATTGGACTCAGCAACAAAAGAACGTAGATTTTTACTAATCCGCACACGATTGTACATGGCGGCATAAGCAATCTCATCAAGCTCTTCAATATAGTTTGTGACAAAATTCTTTTTCATTCCGTGCTCTTTCAAGAAGTTAACTGCTTTGTTATATGCAACTGCAGCTTCAATCTCAGTAGGATATCTTCCTACAATAAAATCACCTTTTATATGAATTTTGGTTATATACTGATAAAGGCCATTTATCAATTCTCTACGTACTCCCATGTAACGATTTATAATCTCTATGTTTCCGTATCGGTAATCTGTGCTATCACCATTTGCAAATTGATAATCCCTACCAGCAACCGAAAAACTATGAATCCCATATCGGGAAAGAATACTTACTTGCATACCATAGTCAGCTACAAATAAATGATTTCCACGTTTCATGATTTTGTGATTAGAATAATAGAACAAATCATCAACATCAAACTTAAGTACTTCAGTGTGACTTAGGTAATATAGAAAGTATCGATCCTTAAGGTATATTGGATTTTTGAAGTATAATCCATTATCTCGAAAATTTATAAGTACAACCCATTTATCAAAGGATAGGATATGCTCTTGTTGAATATAGGAATCTAATGTAATAGAAGAATCTTTTGTAATAGCAACAGCTTCTAGGTAAGCGGCATGTGATTCTTCAGGGGTAAGGTAGCTTCCAAGACTTATATGTTTATTCTTGTAAGTAAAAGAAGTACGATAATAAATTGATCCATCTTTTTTAGTTGCCTGATACACACCAGGAAGTATTGGCATCATAATCACCTCAATCAGAGTATAGCATAACATAAGGAGTAGGACAAGAAAGTCCAAGAATAACAGTAATAAAATTCACTTGAAAGTATCATAAAATCAAAAAATTATGAATATAATTATTAACAAATTGTTAAATGAAGCAGGAGGTGGTAAAGGGAAGAAAATAAAGAAAAAGCTTGTAAAAACGCAACTTTTTGCTATTAAAATAATAAAAAACACTTAAAAATTGAATAAAAACTAAAAATGTCACATAAAATAGTTAATAACTAATTAATGAATTGTTAAATAATCTACCGTGAAATGAAACAAAAATAACAGTTGCTTAACAATTTTAATTAGCGAATTTTACACTTGATTTTTTGAAACCAAGGGAAGTAGATATCCTATTCTCCAAAATATAGAAGGAGTTATTGACATCAAATTACTAGATGATATAATGCAAATGTGCTTAGGCGGGGCACAAAAAAAATAAGAAAAGAGGTAGTATGCATGCTAAAAATACACTCGTTTCTTCACCGCATAAAGGATAATATGAAATACTCTGGTGTTGAATGCTATAAATCATGTCTTATGATTACAGCATATGCAATGGCAGCAGTTATATTAGTACTTTATGTAGACAGCTCATTTGCTAAAGGCAAAAAGATGCCAGAAGCATACGCGAAAGCAGCATCTGTAACACATGAAGCTTTCGAGGAAGCAAAGGAAGAGACAGCAAAAAAAGCACAACTACAAGCCGAGAATGAAAACGTCAATATATTAGCACAGAACGTGCTAGGAGGAGAAGTCGCAGACAATACAGAAAACTACAGCTTAGAAATCGTAAATCGTACGATTATTGCAGCAGATAAGCGAGCAGCACTTATGGGACAAACCGTAATGAAAGAATTTTCGAGAAGTGTTGCATCAGAGAACGTAGTTGATAAGAATGATAAAGAAGCAGAAGATAGTAAGAGCGAAGATGAACAGGCGGTTGTAGCGAAAAAAGCTACGACAAAGAATCAGGATAGTGAGAAAAAGGATAAGAAAGAGAAGAAAGCAGCTGCAAGCAAAAAGGAAAAAGAAAAAACAGTTCAAACAATAAGTTTAGGATCTGATCAAAAAAAAGTATTACTTAGAATAGTAGAAGCCGAAGCGACAGGCGAAGACATTAAAGGTAAAATGCTAGTAGCTAATGTAATACTGAATCGTGTGAAGAGTAACCAATTCCCTGATACGGTGAAGGAGGTAGTATTCCAAAAAAATGGTGATACGTATCAATTCTCCCCTATTGCAGATGGGAGGTACTGGTCCGTTGATATCTCTAGTTCAACTAGAAAAGCAGTGGAACGAGTATTAAGTGGTGAAGATGAATCACAAGGGGCATTATATTTCTCGGCAAGAAGTAAGGCCAACAAGAGTAACATGAATTGGTTTGATACCCATTTGACATGGTTATTCAAATATGGAGGCCACGAATTTTATAAGTAAGAGAATTACGGTAAGGAATAGTATCCTTACCGTTTTCTCATATTTAGCACTTTACTGTGATAGCGCGATATGTTATAATGCAGTTTAAGTATGATGTGTATCATAGCGACAGATACCTCGTAACTACATAATTAAGATTAAGAACTACATGGAATTTAAATTCTGTATGTCTTACTATAAAATAATAAGAAAAGGAATGAGCGAAGATGAATCTCTTATACAAAAGTACAAGAAATGAAGATGTAACAGTAACAGCATCAGAGGCAATTTTAAAGGGTTTAGCAGATGATGGAGGGTTATTCGTACCAACTTCCATACCTAAATTAACTATGCCACTTGCCGAATTAGCAAAACTTAGCTATCAAGAAACTGCCTATGAAGTTATGAGATTATTCCTGACTGATTTTACAGATGAAGAATTAAAGAATTGTATTAATAAAGCGTATGATTCAAAGTTTGACACAGAAGAGATCGCACCATTAGTAAAAGCAGATGGAGCATATTATCTTGAATTATTCCATGGATCAACAATTGCATTCAAAGATATGGCGTTATCCATCTTACCACATCTATTAACTACTTCAGCAAGAAAGAATGATGTCAAGAATGATATCGTAATCTTAACAGCTACATCAGGGGATACTGGTAAAGCTGCTTTAGCTGGCTTTGCAGATGTAGAAGGAACTAGGATTATCGTATTCTATCCAAAAGATGGAGTAAGTCCAATTCAAGAAAAACAAATGGTTACTCAAAAAGGTGACAATACATATGTAGTTGGAATCAAAGGAAATTTCGATGATGCTCAAAGTGGTGTAAAAGCCATGTTTAATAATAGAGACCTTGCAAAAACAATGGGTGAAGCTGGTTATCAATTCTCATCAGCAAATTCAATTAACATTGGCCGACTAGTACCACAAATCGTTTATTATGTATATGCTTATAGTCGCTTATTAGCAAATGGTGAGATTACAGATGGAGAAAAGATGAATGTAGTTGTACCTACAGGTAACTTTGGAAACATCTTAGCTGCATACTATGCAAAGAACATGGGATTGCCAATTGGTAAGTTGATCTGTGCATCTAACGATAACAAAGTATTGTATGATTTCTTCAAAACAGGAACTTATGATAGAAATAGAGATTTCATCTTAACAACATCTCCATCTATGGATATCTTAATCTCTAGTAACTTAGAGAGATTGATCTATAAAATAGCTGGAAATGACGCTACAAAGACTAAAGATCTTATGACAGCATTATCAAGTGAGGGTGTATATGATATTACGGATGATATGAAAGCGGAGCTTGCAGATTTCATCGGTGGATATGCAGATGAAGCAAAAACTGCATCAACAATTCATGATTTATATGAAAAAACGGGTTATGTAATTGATACGCATACCGCAGTTGCAGCAGCTGTATATAAAGATTATGTAGAAACTAGTAAAGATGAAACGAAGACAGTAATTGCATCGACAGCTAGTCCATACAAGTTTACCAGAAGTGTAATGGAAGCAATCGATGAAAAATATGCTTCTATGACAGACTTTGAATTAGTAGATGAGCTAAGTACTATTGCTAAAGTAAAAGTACCTCAAGCAATTGAAGATATTAGAAGTGCAAAAGTTCTTCATGATACAGTTTGTGATACTGATAAGATGCAAGACACAGTTGAGACAATTTTGAACTTAACAAAATAGAGATTTGTATTAATTATATTATTATAGAAGAAAGTGGTATGACATAAGAGTTGCAGTATGTTATACCACTTTTTAGTTCTATTTTCGTTAAAATGTTGTTAATTGCCCAGAAATAAAAATAATCCACTTATGACAAATGCGTGACATAAATTTGACACAAAGAAAGTGCATTATATAAGCATGTTGAGGATACAACGAATCACATCTCGAACAGGAATGTTCAATAAGTGTCCTTAACCTGGATATAATCTTTACAAGAAACGAAGGAAAGTTCTTAAAATGAGCGTAGTTGTTGCATTTGGGAACATATTGCAAAATATGACAATAAGTAAAAATATTGGAAAAATACTTGACCTTTATATTGAATATTGTTATAATCAACTTGTTATTGGAAAGATTATATTTCATTGTGTTTTATAGATTGAGGGAACACTTACATATGCAAGTAGATTAATGTTAAATGCACCAATATCTGTGAAACATGGAAAATATAATACTCAACCATATATATTTAAGGAGGAAGAATTAATATGAAGAAGAATTTCGTTAAGAAAACGCTTGCAACTACACTTGCATTAGCAATGGTAGCTACATCAGCGCCAGCAGCGTTAACTGCATCAGCAGCTAAAGCTCCTGCATTAAACAAGAAAGCAAAAACACTTTACATCAATGAGAATGAGATTGGAAGCTCATACAACTTCAATGTAAAGAACACTGTTAAAGGTTCTAAATACAAATGGACTACATCTAACAAATCAGTTGTTAAAGTTAACTCTGCAAACGGTGTTGTAAAAGCTGGTACTAAGACTGGTAAAGCAACAATCACTTGCAAAATTACTTTCAAAACTAAGAAAACTAAAACTTTAAAAGCTACTGTAACAGTTAAAGAAAATGCTACTAAAGTTTGGATCAAGAATGCTCCAGAAACAACTGTAGGTATTGGCGAAAAAGCTTACGATTTCAACAGCTCATTCTCAACAGCTTCAGGTGCTAAAGCAACTGACTACAGAACTTGGGAAATCGATAAAGATAGCAACACAGCTGGTGCAACTATCAATGCTAAAACTGGTGTTGTAGCTACTACTAAAACTGGTGAATTCAAAGTTAGAGTTAGAGCTTACCAAAACAAAGCTAAATTAGCTGCAAACGATACTGTAGATTCAGATTGGTTAACAGTTAAAGTTGTTTCTTCAGTTAAGACTGTAGCTCAATCAGCTACAAGCAAAGTATTAGTTACTTTCGATGATAACATGAAAGAAACTGTAAAAGCTGAAAACTTTACAGTAACTAATAAGAAAACTAATGCTGTAAATGGAGTTAAAGAGATTTCATTCTCTGAGGATGGAAAACAAGTTACAGTAACAACTTATGGTAAATTTGAAGATGCTGGAACATATGTATTAACTTACGGCGGTAAAGATTTCGAGTTCACTACTTCAATCGGTGCTGTTGAAACAATTGAATTAGCAACTACAACAGTTTATCCAAACGAAGCTTAAGAAATCAAATATGTATTAAAGAATGCTAACGGCGTAGATATCACTGATACAGTTGATGCTTCACAAGTTGAATTTACAGAAGTTGAAAACAAGAGTGGTTTCTTCAATTCATCAAACAAAGAACTTACTCTATTTGAAAAAGGTTCTACAGCTAAATTCAAACTTACTTATCATTCACAAAAATATAACACTACTACAGGTGCAGAAGAAGGTAATAAGACTGTAGAAGCTGTTATTACATGTGTTGATAAAACTGCAGCTACTTATGGCACATTTGAGAAATATACACTTGTAAAAGAAAGTGAAACTTCAATTGACTGGGCAAAAGTAACAACTACTACTAAAACACTTAACGTAAACGATGTTAAAAATCTTTTCGTTAAAGCAAAAGATTCTACTGGAAAAGATGCTACTGGTTTGAAATTCAAATCATCAAATGATAATGTAGTATTAGTAGATGATAAAGGCGATTACGCTAAATTAAAAGCAGTTAAAGAAGGAACAGCAAATGTTAACGTATACACAAGTAACGATGTTTATCTTTGGTCTTTACCAGTAGAAGTAAAAGCTGAAGGAAAAGCTTCTTACCTTGTTTTAGACAAAACTAGTGTTAATGTAGCTAAATCTTCATCAGTAGAAACACTAATTAATGTCACAGTTAAGAATCAACATAATGAAACTATGACTGGTGACAATTTATTCGAAGTTACAGCACTTGATGGTGCGCCTTCAATTGTAACTGCAAAAGATGGATCTCTTTCTATTACAGCTACTACAGCTACAGAAGTTGGAAAAACTTACAAATACAAAGTAGCATTAAAAAATGATACTACAAAATATGTTACTTTATCAGTAACAGTTAAAGATGCTGGCGTTGAAACTGGTATTAGTCTACAAGTTTCTAAAACTACACTTGATACTACACTTTCTTCAAGTTCAAAGAAATCTGATTTAGACCTTAACATCAAAGTTGTGACAGTAGACGCTAATGGACTTGCTGTGAAAGATGTTACTAATACTGCAACAATTACAGTTGAAGGACCTTCAGGATTTGACAAACAAACAGTAAAGAATGGTGTATTCAGCGCTTACACTACTTCAGGTACTTCAATTGTTAAAATTCCTACAGGAACATACAAAGTAACTGCTCAATATACTATCAAAGATGCAAGCGGAAAAGACGTTACAAAATATGATGGTAAGACATTTACTATTACAGATTCACAAGCTGCACCTTCAAAAAATGTAACTAAGAAATCATCTTCTGCAACTACTATCGCAGCTGCAATTGCTGATTGTGTTGAAGTTAAGTTAAATGGTGAAGTACTAAACATCGTATCAAGTGATTATGTAGATTTCGGAAATAGCATAAGCGTAAAAAATGTTTATGTTGAACAAAAATTTGCTGATGTTACTCTTCTTCATAAAGTTGCAGTAGGCGAAACTATTACTTACAATAAATAATTGATTTGTTTTAATATCGAAAACGCCCTTTGGTAAATCCAAAGGGCGTTTTTTTAGGTTCATGTATTTTCTATCCCATGTAAACTGAGAAGAGTATATGACTAGAGAATAAGGAAGTGCTTGGACAGTTGCAGAATTTAAGGAAATCGCGTATAATTAGATTAAAAAAATTATGAATGGAGTCTAAAAAATGTCTAATGTTTCACACTCAAAAAAACATAATAAGATAAATAGTCTTTTGATCCCGCTGGCTATTATAATTATTATAGTACCACTTATAGTTTACGAATATAACTTTACACCTTCTATTGCAAATGAAGCGTGGTTTCCAGATGCTAATACAGCCAGTGATTTCTTCTTATTCTATAAAAGTATAATAGTAATTGGAATCGGTTTTTTATTAATGGCGATTTTACTGTATAAGCAATTTGCAAGTAAACAAAAACCATTTACAAATTTCCAATTATGGCAGATTCCTTTAGCAGTCTATGCGATATTTGTTTTGGTAAGCTCCTTTACATCATCTTATAGTGACGTAGCTTGGAACGGTACATATGAACAGTTTGAAACTGCTTTAGTGTTAATAGCATATTGTATCCTGTTATTTTATTCTTATTATATTGTAAAAAAGGAAGACGATATACAAGCAATACTTCGATTTCTATTAATAGGAATTGCACTTATAACATTTATTGGATTACTTCAAGTTTTAGGTCTTGACCCAATAGCAACTACCGTTGGTAAATACTTAATCTCAGCGAATAAATCCAAAGAAGCGATTGATGCAATGCAATTCACATTTGAAAAGAACCGTGTTTATATGACATTGCTAAATCCAAACTATGTTGGGGTATATGCATCTATGCTATTCCCGATAACTATGGGGTTAGTAATTCTTTCAAAAGATAATCGCAAAAGAATATTTAGTGGAATATTAACCATATTACTAGCTGTCGCAGTATTTGGTTCACAGTCGAAAACAGGTCTCATAACCCTTGCTGGTACTAGTGTTTTAGTTATTATCTCTTTACGTAAAAAGATTTTTACGAATAAAAAGATTGCGATAGTTATAGCGGGTGCTTTTGTAGTTCTTATAGCTGGGTTCTTTACAATTAATGCTATGCAAAATAATGCCTACTTAAACAGTATAAAGAACGCATTATCAGTAAAAAACCAAACGCATACTCTTGAATCAATTCAAACGAAACATGATTATGTAGAAATCAAATATAATGGAAAAACAGTACTTCTACGATGTGAATTAGATGAGGAAGGAAAAATTGATTTTAGCGTAACAGACGAAGAGGGTAATAATATTAAAGCTAATTATGATCAAACTACAATGACTTTTACATTAGAAGATGAAAGTTTTAATTCTTTAAGTGTTAAACCAGTTTATTTAAGTGAAGATGGTATCTTCGGTTGCGAAGTTATTATTGATAATAATACCTGGTATTTTAAAAGCAAAACAGAGACAGAAGGTTATAGTTATATGAATAAGTATGGACGATTTGATCAAATTAAGGATCAAGATTCTAGCTTATTAACAAACTATGGTCAATTATTCACTGGTAGAGGTTACTTATGGTCTAGAACAATACCGTTATTAAAAGACTATATTCTAGTAGGAGAAGGACCTAGTACATTCGTATATGTATTCCCACAGAATGACTACGTAGGTAAATACAATAACGGCTTCGATTCTCAGATTGTTACGAAACCACATAATTTATACCTTCAGATGGCTGTTGAGACAGGCGTAATATCTTCAATCGCATTTATCGTATTATGCTTAATGTTTATTATTCAAAGCATCATGACATATCGTAAGTCAGCATTAGATAACTTAATAGAGCAAACTGGCGTATTAATCTGTGTTGCCGTAATTGGCTATATGGTATCTGGTCTTATTAATGACTCGAATGTTGGTGTCGCACCTATATTCTGGATTTTACTAGGTGTTGGATTTGCATGTAATAGAATTATTAAGGAAACACGAGAACGTAAGAAAAAATTAGAATCTTTATAAGGATTTATTATAATTAGTTAACATAAAACTTCTATCAGCAATAGAAAACACTTTGCTGATGGAAGTTTTTGTTTTACATTCCTATACTAATTGCTGTATCACCTTTATACTGGGCATTAATTGGCATCAGGTTAGGTATGATTGAATAATAAAGAAAAATGGATAAAAGGCAAAAATACAAGCTTACAGATACAACACCTATAACCTAATACCTCCGCTTACTTGTGTTGTACTAACCAAATTAAAAAAATATCCCCTAGACAGAGGAATTATTCTTGTCTAGGGGATATTCATTTACTCGCAAATAATTAAAATTATTGACTTTAATTATTTGATTGTAATAGTTTTACCAACTGTTACAGTGTGTTCGTAGTAGTTAGCACCGAATTGTTCTTTAACTGTTACAGTTTTAACGTATACAGAAGAACCATTATCTGTGTAGTCTACAGCAACGATTCCAACACCGTCAGCAACTTTTAATTCTTTACCAGCAGCGTTTTTAACTGTTGAATTTTCTTGCATAGCAGCTAATACAACTGATCCAGTTACAGTTCCAGCGTAAGTAGCCTTGTTAAGAGTTACTGTTGGAGCTACTTGAGAATCACTTACAACGATTGCAGTTTTAGCGATAGTTTTTCCATCTTTTTCAGCAGTAATTGTGTAAGTACCTTTTGCTAACTTAGTGATAGTTCCGTTAGAAACTGTTACATAGTCAAAGCTAAAGTTGTCTTGATAAGTTTCTTTGTAGTTGTTTGGTCCAGTTACAGTGATTGTAGCTTTAGAGTGTTCAACTGGAAGACCAGAAGCGTATCCAACTACTTTAACAGCTACAGATTTAGTTTCAGTTGTATCTTCATCAACTACAGTGTCTACAGTGTTTGTAGATAAGTCTAATTTATAAGAGTTAACAGCTGTATTAGGGTTTTCTTTAACAACTACTGTTAATACAGTAAGTTTGTTAGCATCGCTAGTTAAGGCTACTTTGTATTGGTAAGTACCTGCATCAGCAGTTCTAGCATCTACAGAAATCTTATTTGCATCTGTTGCATCAATGTCAACAACAGGTCCGTTTGTATATGTTTTAACAGCTTCTGGTTTAGAGAAGTTTCCTACTACTGCAAAATCATCACCATGTTGATCTTTGATTTTAACTTCAATTGTATCTGTAGCGATATCAGTACCAGTTACTAATGTAGTTGAGCTCTTAGCTAATGTGATAGTGTTAGCTTTTCTTTCAGCTTTGATTACTACTGGTAAAGTCCAAAGAACAGAACCTTTTTCATTCTTAACAACTACTACAGTTGATCCTTCTTTAACAGCTTTTAATACAGCGTGATCACCATTTGTAGTTACTAATAAGATGTTATCGTTACCTGATTCAAAAGTAAGACCAGTTACATCATTTTTTTCTGAATCAAGAGCTTTTAAGTATAAGTTCTTTTCTTCACCAACAGCGATTACATTTTTATTTTCAGTTACTTTATCCCAGTTAGGTGCTTTATCAGCGATAACATAGTTTTTGTATGCACCGATTGTAGCTGCAGTTTCTTCAATTGCAGTAATAGTAGCTTCTACAGATACAGCGCCTTCTTCCTTACCAGCTGTGTCATATTTGTAAGTGTGGTAAGTAACTTTTAACTTAGCTACGCTTCCTTTGTTGAAGATAGTAAGTTTTCCGTCAGTTGTGTTATACCAACCATCTTTATTTTCAACTTCTTCGATAGTTACAGAAGATTTTTTAGCGTCAGTGATATCTACACCGTTAGCATTTCTTAATACATATTCAATTTCAGTAGCTTTGTTTTCAACTACTGTAGTAGTTTTAACTTCGATTGTTGCAACTTCACCAATTGAAGTAGTGAAATCGAATTCTTTATCTCCATATGTTAATACATAAGTTGCTCCATCAGCGTATGTTGCATAAGTCTCAACAGTAACAACTTTACCGTCTTCAGAGAATTCAATTCCTTTAACAGCAGAAACTACATTAGTAGCTTTGTTCTTGATTGAGAAGTTTTCAGCTTTAACTGTATCTTTCATGTTATCATCGAAAGTTACAGCAACTTTAGTTGTAGCTGTTTGAGCAACTGATTTTACAGCTGGAACAACTTTGATAGTCATCCATTCTGAATCTACTGTATCGTTAGCTGCTAACTTAGTTTTGTTTTGGTAAGCTCTTACTCTAACTTTGAATTCACCAGCTTTAGTAGTTGATACTACACCATCTTTTTTACCGATTGTAGCACCAGCAGTGTTGCTAGCTTCATCGATTTCCCACATTCTGTAGTCAGTTGCTTTTGCACCTGAAGCAGTTGAGAATGAACTGTTGAAATCGAATACATTTTCGCCAATTCCTACAGTATTGTTTTCTGGAGCATTCTTAGCCCAAACTTTTGTAGCGTTTTCTTTAACTGTTACAGTAGCTTTTAAAGTTTTAGTTTTCTTAGTTGGTAAAGTGATTTTACAAGAGATTGTAGCTTCACCAGTTTTAGTACCAGCTTTAGTTAAACCTTTTGAGTTAACTGTAGCAATAGCTTTGTTTGAAGTAGTCCATTTGTATTTAGAACCCTTAACTTTGTTACTGATGTTGAAATCGAATTTGCTACCGATTTCATTATCATTAATATAAATTGTTTTAGATGTTCTGTTGAATGCAGGTGCTTTAGCTGCAGATGCAGTAGTGAAAGCTCCTGGCATTGCTGTTGCTACCATTGCTAATGCAAGTGTAGATGCAAGACTTTTCTTTACGAAATTCTTTTTCATGTTCTTTCTTCCTCCTAACTTTTGCATAAGTAACTTAAATAGTATAATTATGTAAGTTACTCAATTACATTTACATAGTTGCTTCGAATGTTCGATACTAACGCAGAATAATCCCCTTTAAAAATTGGTGTCAAACACAATCAATTTTATTTTCATAGACTCTATAAATACTAGGTTTTAAGGAGCTTTTTGGAGATATTTTTCTTTAATTAGATGGTCCCGAAACATTATGAAATATTATCTTTCAAAATGCTTAGATTTGGAGTTGAAAACCCTTGTTATATAAGGGGTTGCAAGATTGGTGATTTCGATAAAAAATTGGTAATTACACCAATTTTACACCACTTGCATTAGAAACACTTGACTTTAGTTAAATAAGTGATATAGTTTTTCCATCTCATGAACCTTAACATCTTGCGTAACATGTGTGTATAGGTTCATGGTTAGATTAATATTGCTATGCCCTAATAGTTCTTGTACTGTCTTTGGTGCAAGGCCATTTTCAAAGGCTCTTGTAGCAAAAGAGTGCCTAAGTGTATGAGGCGTAATCTTTACAAAGGGAACTGGATCGCGTTTTTCATATAAGGCTTGATGATATTCCAATCGATTGATTTTATCTGTAATAGTATTCAAACATTTAACCACATAAACTTCTTGAATAGGAGTGCCATTCTTAGTTGTAAAAACTAAGTTGTCCATATTTGTAAGTGGTGTCCAGAAAGGACCTCTAGCGATTTGGAGTACATGTTGGTACTTCTGTTGTTCTTTAAGTAAGATAGCAAGAGAAGGTATTAATGGTATGGTTCGTTTACTGGAGCGACTTTTAGGTGTTTGGAATTGAAAACAAAAGTGTCCAGTTTGGCGATCTTTCATATACAAAAGTGTTCGAAAGATTGAAATTGTTGAAGTCTTAAAATCAATATCCTCCCACTTGAGGCCAAGAAGTTCGCCAATACGTAGTCCTGTACCTAACGCAACCTTTAACAAAGGTTCATAATAATTGCCACGGATATTCTCTAAGAAAATCTCTTGTTCTGTGGCTGTTAATACGCGGGGCTCTTTCTTTTCTTCTCTTGGTATCTCAGCACTGACACATGGATTTTTTACTAAGATGTCATTCTTAAGAGCCAATTTGAAGATATTGAATAAAACTGCGTGGACAATTTGTATGGTTCCTACACTTAAACCGCTTTTTTGTAAGTCGTTATAAAGTTTTTGAATGTGTATTGTACGAATATCCTGTAGCTTATAATTACCCAGAGCATCTGTGATGTAACGTTCGTAGCTAGTCGTATATAATAGAAGTGTTGAGTTTTTAACAACTACACTTTTGTATTCTTCTAACCAAGTCTGATACCAACTGTTCAGCGTAATCTGACCTCCAGTACAGTAATATCCGTGTTCAGCTTCATATTTGGCATCTGCTAGACGCTTCTTCAGTAAACGTAAATTCTTATCATAAAGCGTGTAGCGCTTGCCATTAATGGTAAATCTGCCTTGATAACGTCCATCTTTTCTCCTTGTAATTCCTGGAGGGAGTTTTTGCTTTGTAGTAGTAGCTAGTTGTGTATCCGTCTGTAATTGTATACATTCTTCGGACATGTTGTATTACCTCCAATTAATAAAAATAATAGTAAATGTAATGTTATCATGCCCAATTCTGTGAAATTTATAGAAAACATAGGAGTACAATCTACCATAAAATGGTTGGAATTACAATGGGAAAAAAGTGACACCAATTGTGACACCAAGAATGAAACTTAATGGATTATTTATTGTTTCTGTACCAATCTTTCTGTATAATAAAATTGCATACATATAATTATAGGGAGTAAAAATACATAAAGTAAAATATGAGGAGGACAGTATGTTAACAATTAATCAACTTTCAAAGAAATTTGGAAAATTACTTGCAGTAGATCAGATAGATCTAACTATACCAGATGGAACTGTGGGAATTCTTCTTGGTCCCAATGGAGCTGGTAAATCTACAGTTATTAAAAGCATAGCAGGATTATTAAGATATAATGGGAATATCACAATTCAGAACCTGCCTGCTCGTACGGTAAAAGCAAAGAAATTGTTCGCCTACGTTCCAGAATTTCCAGCATTATATGATAACCTAACAGTAAGAGAACATCTTACATTCATCTGCAAGGCATATGGTGTGCAAGACGAAGTTGATTACATCGATTATCTGTTAAACCGATTTGAATTATTTGATAAGCAAGATAAATTAGGCAATGAATTATCTAAGGGTATGATGCAAAAAGTAAGTATCTGCTGTGCATTAGCCACTAAACCTAAAGTGATATTGTTTGATGAGCCAATGGTTGGTCTTGATCCCAAGGCAATTAAGGAATTAAAGGATGTCATACTAGAATTAAAAGAAGATGGTGTTACCGTACTTCTCAGTACACATATGCTTGAGATGGTAAAAGAACTATGGGATGTTATGTTTGTTATGAATAAAGGGAAAATACTTGTTACATATACGAGAGAACAAGCGAAACATCAAGATATTGAAGAATTATTCTTCCAAGTGACAGGTGGTGAAGAGTAATGGAGGCTATTAAATACCTATATAAGACTTCCTTTAAAAATCAATTGAAGAAATCAGTGAAGAAACCAGTAACGGTAATTTATTGCATACTTACCATAGCATATCTAGTATGGATGTATCACGTATTCCAAGACATAGTAATTAAGATGAAGATTGATACACCAGAAGGACTTGTTACGGTGTTATCAGTAGTTGCATTATTCTTTCTGCCAGGAAATCTTATAACATTCGCAAAACGCAAAGGACTTATTTTTAGAAAAAGTGATGTGCATCTATTATTTGCATCACCGGTAACGCCTAAATCCATTTTAGTTTATGCATACCTTAAAAATATAATTATGAGCATTGTTTTTGGCATCATTCTTATACCAATCGGAATCCTTTGGTTTCACGTACCAGTATATAAGGTGCTCTTGTATTTCTTAGTGAGTTCTGTTGTGGAGAATGTACTAGAAATTAGTTTAATGGTAATTCTGTATGGTAATGAAAGTTTGAGTAAGAGAACCTTGAATATATTTAGAAAGGTTTTGTTATTGTTTATTGTGGCAATTGGAGTAATCGGTGTCTATCTATACTTTGATTATGATAAGAGTTTAGCGTTCGTTGGCTCATTTCTAAGCAATCCATATCTGCAGATGGTTCCGATTATTGGTTGGAGTATTGCTTGTTATCGATTACTATTCCTAGGGGCAACAACACTCAACATAATCTGTACTTGTCTATATCTAATATCGGCGGTCTTGTTGTTTATTATTGCATACCGTATGTCGTGTACAGGATTGTATTACCAAGATGCGATGAAATTCGCAGATGACTATGAAGAAGCAAGAAAGCGTGGTCAGAAAGGTGAAGTTGCAATTGTTGGTGGAAAGAAGGCAAAATTAAAGGCAGCCACAATAGAATACAAGGGAAATTATGCGAAGGCAATCTTTTATAGGCAAATTCTTGAGTATAAGAAGAAGCGTTTCTTTATCTTTGGTGCATATAACCTGCTATGCCTTGGGATTGGAATTGTAATTGCTTATTTGTCAAAGGATATGAAAGTTAGAGACTATGCAATCTTTATTGCAGCTGGTGCAGGTGCTTACTGCACATTTATCTTCTCAGGATTTGCAACGAAATGGTCAAAAGAGCTGGGAAAACCATATACGTATCTAATACCAGATTCCCCATTAAAGAAGTTATGGTATGCAACAGTTATCGAACATATTAGAGCAATTATAGATGGTTTACTAATTGTATTACCTGTAGCAATCGTTACTAAGATGAATATAGTAGCAGTAATCTTAAGTGTATTCTGTTATGTATGTTTACAAGCCAACAAGCTCTATCTAACTGTATTAAGCGAGGCATTGTTAGGTGTTACCGTTGGAGAAGTGGGAAAGCAATGGCTACGTATGTTTGGAATGTCTATATGTATTGCAGCAGCTATATTCGCAGCGGTAATATTAGAAAAATTCGCTGGTCTAGAAGTGGCGTTTCTAGGAATGATTATAGTGGAGGTTGTGATTACAGCAATCATTGCGGTAGCGGCCTCTGTATTATTTAAGAAAATGGAGACGTAGAGAATAAAATAGTAGTAATTAATTGACGAAGATATAATAATGTTGTAAAATTAAAAAAGATAAAATTGAGGGAAATAGTAGGATTAGCTGAGGTAATACTAGTTAATTCTACTTTTCTATGTGAAGATTGGATAGGATTTCAGGAAGGAAATAAGCTTATGATTTATAGACATCATATCAAACGTGTTTTGGACATTATTATAGCAGCGTTAGCAATAGTAGTGTTATCATGGCTTTTTATTATACTTGCGATTATTATCAAATGCACTTCTAAAGGGCCGATATTCTTCAAACAAAAACGTGTTGGTAAAGATAAATCATACTTTAATATATTGAAGTTCCGTACTATGAGAACGGACACACCGAAAGATGTACCAACACATCTACTAACTGATCCAGAGAAATACATAACACCGATTGGTCGATTCTTACGTAAAACAAGTCTAGATGAATTACCACAACTTTTCAATATCTTTATAGGTGATATGGCTATTGTTGGGCCAAGACCTGCACTCTGGAATCAGGAAGATTTAATAACGGAAAGAGATTTATATAGAGCAAATGCGGTGCGTCCTGGGTTAACGGGATTAGCTCAGGTTAGTGGCAGAGATGAACTTCCGATTCCTGTTAAAGCAAGGTATGATGGGGAATATGTGGATAATATTACTTTCGTTAAGGACTTCATGTTGATACTTCGTACGATTGGTTCTGTAGTGAAGCATGATGGAGTTAAGGAAGGCGGAACTGGTGTTGTTAACGAACAAAAAGATCAAAGTAGAGAATCTGATTTAGTGATGCAGGAATATGCTGTGACGAAAGACGATGCGGATTCTATATAGAAAGAGTATAATCCATGAAAAAGATATTGATCATAGGTGCCAATAGTTATATTGGTAATGAATTTGAAAAATATGTACGAAATAAGAATGTGAATCTTAGTGAAGTACAGTCAAAGAATGAGATACTTATCGAAAAGGTACATGCATCTAATGGTGATTGGAAGTGTTTGAATTATGAAGGGTATGATGTGGTACTTCTAGTAGCTGCTATCGTGCATCAAAAAGAAACTGTTAGTATGGCAGAGTTATATCATGAGGTTAATTGTAATATGCCAGTAGAAATTGCAGGAAAAGCAAAACAAGCAGGAGTCAAACAATTGGTCTTTATGAGTACTGCTGCTGTGTATGGATCTTCAATTACCCATATTACTAAAGATACGGTACCAAATCCAGATACGCTATATGGTAAGTCGAAACTAGCGGCAGAAATGAAGCTGAAAGAGATGGAAACAGAAGAATTCCGTGTAGCAATTGTTCGACCGCCTATGGTATATGGCGAAGGTTGCAAAGGAAATTATACAAGATTAGTTAAACTCGCTACATATAATCCGATTTATCCTAAGATTCATAATAGGAGGAGTGTGATACATATAGAGCAACTCTGTTCATATATAGAGGGAATTATTGAGAATGAAAGTAGCGGGATATATTTACCTCAAAATAAAGAGTATTCGGACACAATTATGACAATAAAACAAATTAGAATGGCTCAAGGAAAAAGAACGATTTTTGTACCAGGGACTGCTTGGTTGGTGAAATGTGTGATGAAGCGTGCCTCGGTGGTAAGGAAGATGTTTGGGGATTGGTATTATGAGTGAGAAGAAGAAAGCCTTATTAGTTACTACGATAAGTGGATTTGTACCACAATTTGAGATGAACAATGTGAAGATATTACAGGATATGGGCTATGAGGTTCATTATGCAGCAAATTATAATACTCCAGTATATACAGATAATAATGATCGATTAAACGGAACGGGAATAGTAAGACATCAAGTTGATTTTATTAGATCCCCCTTTAGACTTATAAAAAATATTAAAGCTTATAGGCAATTAAAAGAAGTAATGAAGAAAGATCAATACGATTTAGTACATTGTCATACACCTATGGGTGGAGTTATTGGTAGAATTGCCGCGAAACAAGCTGAAATCCCATATATTATATATACAGCTCATGGATTCCACTTTTTTAAAGGTGCTCCTTTAATAAATTGGCTGTTTTTTTATCCGGTTGAAAGGATGTTAGCAAGAGTAACTGATGTATTGATTACTATAAATAAGGAAGATTATAAAATTGCACAGAAATTTCATATGCATAATAAAGGTTTAATAAAATTAACACCGGGAGTGGGTATAGATACAGAAATAAAAAAAACAGAATTAACAGAAAATCTAAAAAGCTCGTTAGGAATTGATAATGAGAGCTATATAGTTACTAGCGTCGGTGAATTAACTAAGCGTAAAAATCATCAAGTTATAGTTAAAGCTATGGAAATAGTGGTTAAGGAAAGGCCTGATATTGTATATCTGATTTGTGGCTCGGGTGAATTAGAATATAGTTTAATGAGATTAGTTGATAAACTGAATTTAAAAAAGAATGTAAAATTCTTGGGGTACCGAACTGACGTTGAAGAGATACTAAGTATATCTGATTGTTTTATCTTCCCTTCTTTACAAGAAGGATTGCCAGTTGCAATACTTGAAGCTATGGTAAGTGGACTTCCGATTATTTGTTCCGATATTCGAGGTAATAGAGATTTAATTAAGGATGGAGAAAGTGGTTATGTTATTGAACACCAATCTATTAAGAAATATGCTGAATGTATAATTAAGATTTTTAGTGATACTAAAAATGCAAAATATTTTGGTAATTATAATAAAGCTAGAGTTAAGAAATATGATAGAAGGGTTGTAGAGCAGATAATGATGGAAGTATACATGAAGAATTTAAGATATTAGATGATTATATAATTACAAATCATGATCAAATGATGATTATGTTTGTTAATAAGGAGTTTGTTGATAATGATATTGATGATGAGAGATTAAATGGGAAAAACAAAAAAAAAGGTACTTGTTTTATTATCTACATATAATGGTGAACAGTATATCATAGAACAACTGGATAGCATTATGAATCAAAGTTATCCTAATATTGAAGTCTTGGTTAGAGATGATGGTTCAAGTGATAATACGGTTAGCATTATTAAAGAATATATAAAATCACATAATCGTGTTAGATTATATTGTGGAACTAATTTGGGTGTACAAGGAAGCTTTTTTGACTTACTAAAAAAAGCCCCGATAGATAGAGATTACTACGCATTTTGTGATCAAGATGATGTATGGCTAGAAGAAAAAGTGGAGAAGGCCGTGACTATTTTAGAACAGTATGATAGAGATTTTGGTTTTAATGAACCAAAGCTTTATTGTTCGAAAGTACAATGTGTAAATAATGAATTACAACCTATATCTACAGGTATTTCATATAAAAGAGTCAGAATTTCATTAGGGAATGCGCTTGTAGAAAATATGTGTATCGGTTGTACTAGTATGTTAAACCAAGCGTTAGTTTTGAAGATACTCCATGATCTACCGTCGTTCTCAATAATGCATGATTTTTGGATTTACTTGGTTGCATCAACTTTTGGAAGAGTAATTTATGATGATAATGCCTACATCTTATATCGACAGCATGAAAATAATGTAGTAGGAATGTCTTCTACTAAGTATAAAAACTATTTAAGAAGAATTCATAATTATAGAAAACATCAAGGTCAATTGACTAAGCAGGCGCAAGAATTCTTAGATCTGTACGATGATATACCTAATGAAAAAGTGGAGCTAATTAAATTGTTGTTAAG
>NZ_CBDLAM010000004.1:0-22613 GCF_965301125.1 Anaerosporobacter sp.
ATCAAAATTAGAAAAAAAAACAATGAACAAAGAAATTGAAAAAAAAAAACCAGGATTTATTAATATTAAAATCAGTGAAGACTATCTAGCTAATTATATTAATCAGATGGCAAAAGAAGAAAGTTTTGGTTTTGAAAAAGCTGAGAATCCCAAAACAATCGTAATTGATTACGGCGGACCTAACGTAGCAAAACCACTTCATGTTGGACACTTACGTTCAGCTATAATCGGTGAAAGTGTTAAGAGAATTAGTCGTTTTGTAGGGCACGAGGTAATCGGTGATGTTCATCTTGGTGACTGGGGCCTTCAGATGGGGTTAATTATTACAGAGTTAAAGAAACGCCAACCAGAATTAGTTTACTTTGATGAAAGCTTTGAAGGTGAATATCCAGAGGAAGCACCATTTAATATAACTGAGTTAGAAGAAATCTATCCATTTGCTAATGCATATTCCAAAGAACATCCAGAATTCAAAGAAGAAGCAAAGAATGCAACTTTTGAATTACAAAACGGAAGAAAAGGTTATGTTGCATTATGGAACCACATTCTCAATGTATCCGTAACCGACTTAAAGAAGAACTACGATAAATTAAATGTATCTTTTGATTTGTGGAAAAAGGAAAGTGATGCACAACCTTATATTCCTGATATGGTAAATTACCTAAAAGATAGTGGATATGCACGAATTAGTGAAGGTGCTTTGGTAGTTGATGTGAAAGAAGAAACAGATACGAAAGAAATTCCACCATGTATGATTTTAAAATCAGATGGTGCAACATTATACAATACAACAGACTTAGCTACAATTGTAGAACGTGTTAAATTATTTAATCCAGATGCAATTACTTATGTTGTAGATAAACGTCAAGAATTATACTTTGAACAAGTATTCCGTTGTGCTAAGAAGACAAAATTAATCGGTGAAGATGTGAAGTTAACATTCTTAGGTTTTGGTACGATGAATGGAAAAGATGGTAAGCCATTTAAAACTAGAGATGGTGGTGTAATGCGTCTTGAAAATCTAATTTCAGACATTACAGAAGCTGTGTACGATAAGATTATGAGCAATCGTGATGTTTCCGAAGAAGAAGCAAAGTCCATTGCAAATAAAGTTGGTATTGCAGCAATTAAATATGGAGATCTATCGAACCAAGCATCTAAGGATTATGTATTTGATGTAGATCGTTTCACATCATTCGAAGGAGATACAGGCCCATATATCCTATATACAATCGTTCGTATCAAATCAATCCTTAACAAATATAAGGAAGTGACTGGTATTGATACAATTGCTACAAGTGAGATTCTACCAGCTACAGGTGAGAGTGAAACTGCTCTTATGTTAGAATTAACGAAATTCAGTGATACCATTACAGCTGCATTTGCAGAGAATGCACCTCATAGAGTATGTCAATATATCTATGATTTATCAAATGCATTTAACAAGTTCTATCATGAAAACAAGATTATTGCAAATGAAGACGAGAAGGTACGTGCTTCTTGGATTCAATTAATTACAGTAACATGTAACATTCTTAATACTTGTATCGAGTTACTTGGAATTGAAGCTCCAGATAGAATGTAGGAATTAATCCAATATAGGCAATTGCGAAACGCTTTTCAGTGCATAAAGAATATACATTGATATTTCTTTATGCACTACATAGAGTTCTGCAATTGCCTAATTAAAATAATACATAAAAAAGGAAGCGATAGAATGTTTCGTGAAGTGGCCAAATTAGTTATATATAGAAACTTAGAACAAGACAGTATCTTATTCAATTTTGCTGAGATTATTAGGGATTATGAGTGCAATCATACAGCTAAAGAAGATACCATAACAAAAATCTATATTCAGATTAATCATTTGCTTGATGTAGCAACTGTCAATGGATTCGATAAGAACTTATGGCATAATTATCTTGCTTATATATTAGCAACCAATGAGAATCCATTTAGTATAACCTGCGAAAAAGTAGGAGGTCAAAAGGGAACTGTCAATGTGTTTGCTAAAAATGATTTCCGCATATTTAAGAACTTGTTTGATTATGACTTTTCTAAGTTAGAAGAAGAATTAAACATTAATTGCTTTAGCACGATTCTTAACTATCAATCCATTCAAAAGAGTGGTAAGAGATATAATAAGAATGTAAGCGATAAAGTTCGCATGCTTAGTGATGCTATAGAACAAGCTAAGGATGAAGAAGAAATCTATAAGATTGTAACGGATTTTTATAGAGATTTTGGTGTAGGAAAGTTCGGAATAAATAAAGCATTCCGTGTCAAACATGTAGCGGATGATGCAGAACTTTTCCCAATCACAAATACAGAAGAGATTAGACTAGATGATTTGATTGGTTACGAGATTCAAAAGCAGAAACTGATTGATAATACACTTGCGTTCGTAGAGGGTAGAAAAGCCAATAATGTATTACTATATGGCGATAGTGGAACTGGTAAATCTACAAGTATTAAGGCAATTCTTAATGAATACTATAGCAAAGGATTGCGAATGATTGAAATCTATAAACATCAATTTCAAGATTTGTCTTCTATAATCGCTCAAATTAAAAACCGAAATTATCGTTTTATTATCTATATGGATGACCTTTCTTTTGAAGAGTTTGAAATTGAATATAAGTATCTTAAGGCTGTAATTGAAGGTGGACTTGAGATAAAGCCTGATAATGTGTTAATCTATGCCACATCGAATCGTAGACATCTTATTCGGGAAACGTGGTCGGATCGTTCGGATATGTCTCAAGATGAGTTACATCGTTCGGATACTATTCAAGAGAAATTATCGTTGGTTGCGCGTTTTGGTGTTTCCATTAATTATTCAGCACCAACACAAAAAGAATATTATGAAATCGTGAAGAATCTTGCAAAACGTTATGACTCTATTACGATGTCGGACGAAGAACTTTGTAGAGAAGCGAATAAGTGGGAGCTTAGTCATGGTGGTTTATCAGGTCGAACAGCACAACAATTTATCAATTACCTAGCGGGTAAAACTACTGATAATTAACAGTAATAGTAAAAGTTGTTGATTGAATAAGTCGATAATAAGACATTCAATCAACACTTTTTTTAATTATGCGAAATTATGAATTACTACACAAAATTTTCACAAAGTTTACATGGAGTTTACACATTTTCTTGGTAAGCTAATTATGAGTTAAATAGTGGTGGTTATAGAAGAGTTTTGAGAAAGAGGAGGTGAAAGCAATGAAGGATTTAATATTACGACATGAATTAAAGCACCACATCAATTATCTAGATTATATAGCTATCAAAAATCGACTACAAGCTATTGCAAAAAAAGATGCTAATGTAGGTGAGAACGGAACTTATCAGATTCGTAGTTTATATTTTGATAATTATCAAGATAAGGCACTAAGAGAAAAGCTTGATGGTGTTAATAAACGAGAAAAGTTTCGTTTCCGATTTTATAATGACGATTTTTCTTATGTAAAATTAGAGAAGAAAAGCAAACTATACGGATTATGTAATAAGCTTTCAGTCGGTATTACCAAGGAAGAATGTGAAAAGATCATTGATGGTGATATTGAATGGATGAGAAATAGTAAACAAGCCTTGTTGATAGAACTATACGCCAAAATGAAATTTCAGCAATTAAGACCGAAAACAATTGTGGAATATTCAAGAGAGCCATACGTATATCAAACGGGTAATGTACGTATCACATTTGATAGTAATGTACGAACCGGAATCTGCAGCAAGAATTTCTTTGATCTACAAGCACCAACTATAGCTGCTAATGATGAGAATATTATAATCTTAGAAGTTAAATATGATCAGTTCTTGCCTGAAATAATTGAGAATTGTATTCAGATGAAAGACAGGAGAACTGGTAATTTTTCAAAATATGTCGCGAGTCGGACATATGGATAATAAAACAAATGGGTAAGCCTAAGGAGGAACAATGAGTACAGTATATTTAACAACAACATTTAGTGATGTGTTTAAATCAAGTTTTATGGATAAGGTGACTAGCTTTTCTATCATAGATACGTTATTGGCAATGTGCGTTGCATTTGCATTAGGACTTTTTATCTTTTTAGTGTATAAGAAGACATTTAGTGGTGTAATGTATTCTGCATCATTTGGAGTATCATTAATAGCAATGGCTCTAATTACGACTTTCATTATCTTAGCTATTACATCGAATGTAGTATTGTCACTTGGTATGGTTGGTGCTTTATCAATCGTACGTTTCCGTACAGCAGTGAAAGAGCCACTTGATATCTCGTTCTTATTCTGGTCAATAGCAGTGGGTATCGTAGTTGGTGCTGGATTAATCCCATTAGCTGTAATTGGTACTATATTAATCGGTGTTATTATGATTGTATTCGTTAATAAGAAGAGCACAGATAATCCATATATTTTAGTAATTAATTGTGTAAATGATGCAGCAGAAAAGACTGCTTTAAGTTCGGTAAATGATAGTGTGAAAAAATATGTCGTTAAATCAAAAACAGTGTCTAAGAGTGGAATTGAATTAACAATTGAAATTCGATTAAAAGACATGACAACAGATTTTGTGAATAAAATTAGTGACCTTAACGGTGTTGAAAATGTAGTGTTAGTAAGCTACAACGGCGATAAAATGTCATAAAAAGTGGGAGAAACATGATAACAAATAAGCACATAAATAAAATCATCATAATGTGTACAGTAATCCTTTTGCTATTTACTGGAGTTATGATTTACCATGGAAATACGGATTCCGTGAAATCAAATAAAGGTGTTTCCTTTGATTATGAGACGAAGTTGTTTAATCATGATACTATTATGACTGTGGATATTCAAGTAGATGAAGATTCCTGGAATTCGATGATTGAGAATGCAAGTAATGAAGAGTATATAAACTGTAATGTAATTGTTAATGGGCAAACGTTTAGTAATGTCGCTATTCGACCAAAAGGCAATACAAGTTTGTCGCAGATTGTTTCTGATGATACAACGGATCGCTTCAGTTTTAAAATAGAGTTTGACCATTATGACAAAAATCAGAATTGTTATGGACTTGATAAATTGGTACTGAACAATGTAATGTCAGATACTTCTTATATGAAAGAATATCTATCATACGATATAATGAATTTCGCTGGAGTTGTAACACCTCTTTACAATTATGCGTCCATTAAAGTTAATGGAGAGGATTGGGGATTCTATCTTGCTCTTGAAGGGATGGAAGAATCCTTTGCTATGCGTAATTATGGCTCTAGTTATGGTCAGTTATATAAACCAGAAACTATGGGTATGGGAGGAGGAAAGAATGCTGAAGGTGGAATGGATATATCCAATTTTAATGATAAGATGAAAATGGATCCAAATTCAACTGGTCAGAGTGATAATAGTTCGGACTCTGGTGCAGAGACTACAATGCCTGCTTTCGATGAAATGAAAGGGGTTATGAACAATCCGGGAAGTGGATTTGGTGGTACAATCTCCTCTGCAAGTCTTCAGTATATAGATGATGATGTTGATAGTTATAGCACAATTTTTGATGCAGCAGTTTTTGATACAGGCGATAGTGACTATGAGCGTGTTATTAAGGCAATCAAAAACTTGAACGAAGGAAATGATATAGAGAAATATGTGGATGTTGATGCGGTTTTACGATATATTGCTGCTAATACAGTAGTTGTTAACCTAGATAGTTACTTCTCTAATATGCAACATAATTATTATCTCTATGAACAAGATGGGCAGATTACTATGTTACCTTGGGATTACAATTTATCCTTTGCAGGGTTTCAAAGTGGAACAGCTACCTCTGCTGTAAATTTTCCAATTGATACTCCGGTATCAGGAGTTGAGTTAGAGGACCGTCCGATTATAGCAAAATTATTTGAGAACGAAGAGTATCTATCTAGATATCATGAAATTCTTCAGGAGATTGTTACAGGATACTTCGATAGTGGTTTGTATATTAATACGATTGATGGAATAGATTCTAAAATTGCATCTTATGTTGAAAATGATGTTTCTGCTTTCTATACCTATGATGAATATAAAACAGGTGTTGAGAATCTGAAACAATTTGGCTTACTACGTGCAGAGAGTATTCAAGGGCAGTTAGACGGTACTATTCCTTCAACAACAAAAGAACAGGAAGCAGATAGTAGTGCTTTGATTGATGCAAGTAGTGTTGACCTCACTGCCATGGGAACACAAGGCGGAGGCGATGGAGGTGGTGGTAAGATGCAAAACTTTGATAAGTCAGACTTCCAGCAAGGTAATGCGCCACAGATGCCAAATGACACGGCCGGAAGCACGTCTGGAAACACAGATGGCAATACAAGTCAAGATAGTAACAAGGGGACAATGACGCCACCACAGATGCCAAATGACACGACCGGAAGTACGTCTGGAAATATAAATCAATTTGGAAATCGAGGGGGTATGCCAAATGGTTTTAATGGAGAATTTCCAACCAATTCGGAGAATTCACAAAGTCATAAAAATGAAATTATACTACTAGTGACATGTATATTCTCTTTAATAGCTGCCATAGTGGTGGTACTACTCTTTAAGAGAAAGAAATATAGATCTTAATAAAAGAGAAATAGTATAACTGCAATAGACATTAAAAGATGGGGCTGTCGCGCTAAGTTTTAGTGCATAGCTCCATTTTTCTGTTTTGATATTTCTTGATTGGAGGGACTTTAATGGGGGGAAAAATAAATACAAGTAAAAAAACATCATCAATTTATTGGATTGGAGGTTCAACTTGTGCTGGAAAGACAACAATTTCAAATATTCTCGCTGCTAATTATGGGTTTAGAGTTTACCACTGTGATGAATATTTGGGGAAACATATCGAAAATTCTAATGCACAAATTCTAATGCACAAATTCAACCAAATCTAAATAAAAGAGTTAGTTACAATGATCTACTTAGCATGAAAGTAGAGGAATATTTAAACTGGAGCATGAATGTTTTCAGTGAAGAATTTGAAATGATTTTAGAAGATTTAGATAAGTTATCTGATGGTAAATCTATACTCGTGGAAGGTATCAACTTACTGCCTAAACTTATTAAGAATGAGATAGATAATAATGACCATGCTGTGTGGTTGGTGTCAAATGAAGTATTTTATACAAAACATCAAATGCAAAGAAAAGAAATGTTTGAAAGATTAAAAGAATGCTCAAACCCTGAACAGGCATTACTTAATTATATGAGTGATGATCTAGCATTTGGGAAACATATACTTAATGATGCAAAAAGCCTTGATTTGAAGGTGATTGAAGTAGTAAATGAGAATGACATCATGAAATATGTTGAAGTCATATCTTCATACTTTAATTTGCTTTAATCATAAGAAATGACAAACCAATTTTATGACCTAAGCATAAACTACATAATAAAATACAGAACGGAAAGACTGGGAAATATTTATTGGAAGCTGCCGCTTCACGATTTTTCAATCGTTAAAGCGACAGCCCCATCTTTTTAATGTTGTATAGATTTTTTGTGCTTTATTTTTATTTACTCATTTGATCCATAATCTGGTTATAAATCGGATCAATTACTTCATCATCAATATGTTTATCAAGGAAGAATTCCACTGCATATTTGGCTTGACCAACGAGCATTTCAAGACCGTTAATTGCTTGCATTCCTAAATCACTAGCTTGCTTTGTTAGCTTGGTCTGTAGTGGATTATAGATTACATCGAGAACAGCCTTACATCTTGAGAAAGGTTCAAGATTAATCGGACTGTTATCTATATTAGGATACATACCAACAGGGCTTGTATTTATAATTACTTCAACATCAAGATGTTTTTCCAGGGCTTCTTCTTTGGTAATTACACCAGGTCCTGTAATAATATCAACAATTATGATTTCTGCTGCTCTTAAATGATTTAAAACTGCAATAACCGCCTTAGAGGCACCGCCATTACCAATTACAAGTATCTTTTTACCTTCAATCGTAACATTGTGGTGTTCAATCATATATAAGAATCCAGAAAAATCCGTGTTATGTCCAATTAATTTTCCATCTTTGTTTACAATTGTATTAACAGCACCAATGCTTTTTGCATTCGAATCCATCTCATCTAAGTAAGGGATTACGTCACATTTGTAAGGAATAGTAACGTTAATTGCTTTGAAATCTCTCGCTTTCATGAATTCAGGAAATTCTTCTCTTGTAAGAGGGGTAATATCGTATTGATAATCTGCTAATTTCTCATGTATTTCTTTGGAAAAACTATGTCCAAGTTTTTCACCGATTAGTCCATATTCCATAGTCATAATCTCCATTTCTTTATCATATTATTTTTCGTGTTAGGAATCTTTTGGAAGTTTAATATCTACTCTTATATTATTATAACAGAAGAAACATTGCAAGTTTATTATGAATAATTCCGTATCTGCAACATATATTGTTCTAAGAATATATTAGTGGAGGGATTTGGGTGATCAAAAAAGACGAGCTATTAAGGATTTTTTCAGTACAACTAAGAAATGTTTTATCTAGGTTGAATATGGATTACGGTAATTTACAAGAAATTCGCCTAAGAATAAATGCACCTTTGATGGTGGTTTATGATAATAGAGAATATTTTGTCTCTGTGAAATGTGAATTGACGGATTGTATTGGGGATACATTTATAATAACTAAGAATGAGATACGTGAGACGATGGAATATATCAGTAATTACTCTTTGTATGCATTCGAAGATGAAATTAGACAAGGCTTTATAACCATACAGGGCGGCCATAGAGTTGGTATTGCAGGCAAGGTAATTCTTGAAGATAATCGTATCAAAAGTATGAAACATGTATCCTTTATCAACGTAAGATTATCACATCAAGTAAAAGGTTGTGCTGATTTCGTAGTACCATACATAGCAAGTGAAGATAAGAAAAATATCTACCATACACTAATAATTTCTCCACCTAGATGTGGTAAAACTACACTTTTGAGAGATATTATACGCCATATATCCAATGGTGAAGGATTTACGGAAGGAGTTTCAGTAGGGGTAGTAGACGAAAGATCAGAAATTGCTGCCTGTTATATGGGAATCCCCCAGAATGAATTAGGAATTCGCACGGATATCTTAGATTGCTGCCCTAAGGCGGATGGGATGATGATGTTAATTCGTTCTATGGCACCTAGGATTATTGCGGTAGATGAGATTGGTTCCAGAGAAGACATTGAGGCAATTGAATATGTAATCAATTGTGGTTGTAAATTAATCGCTACCGTACATGGAAATTCTGTTGATGACATTAAGAGTAAACCGATTCTTGGTAGGCTAGTGAGAGAGAAAGTATTTGAGCGATATATTGTTATGGATAATAAAAAGAGCATTGGTTGTGTAGAAGAAATCTATGATGCAAGAGGAACCTTATTATATAGGGATAATTATTAAGTATGCATAGAAGCGTAAAGAGAGAGGAGAAAAGTAAATGGTTATGAAAATAATAGGAGCGTTTTTGGTCATAGTATCTAGCGGAAGTATGGGAGTATATTTTAGTCTTATTTTAAAAGAGAGAATTAATGATTTAAAAGAATTGAATAAATTAATTGTTATCCTTAGAGGAGAAATTCGATATGCCAGCACACCTTTACCTGAGGCAGTGGGTAGCCTTGCATACCGTACAGATGGGGAATATCGTAGATTCTTACTTGCAGTAGCAGAGGAACTAGACAAGCTAGAAGGTAGACCCTTTAATGAGATATGGCATGGCTGTGTCGAGAAGGAATTAGTTGATACATGTCTGAATAAAAAGGATAAATTACTGTTGTCTAGACTTGGCGAAAATCTTGGTTACCTAGACAAAGAGATGCAGTTAAACACAATTGATTTGTATATTACTCAAATTCAAGGGGAACTTGATGATGCAGTTGACGGCGCGAAAGAAAAGGTTCGTCTATATAATATGCTTGGTGTTATGGCAGGAATATTTATTACTATTGTATTGATATAAGCATCAAATAAAATATATGGGAAGGAAATTCGGATATGTCAATTAATCTTATATTTAAAATTGCAGCAGTTGGTATCTTGGTTTCGGTACTTAGCCAGGTGTTAAAGCACTCTGGAAGAGAAGAACAAGCATTTCTAACAAGTCTAGCTGGTCTGATTCTTGTTTTACTATGGATCATTCCATACATATCAGAGTTGTTTAACACAATTAAGAACTTGTTTGCACTATAAGAATGTAGCTATATAGTAAGAAACTAAGATAGTGTGAAAGGGGTATGTAAGAGCATATGATTAAGGCAGCTATCATAGGTATAGTAGGAGTATTAATTGCCATTCAGTTTAAAGGTGGTAAATCAGAATATGGGCTGTATATCGCAGCAGCTGTTTCTGTAATTATAACAGCACTTGGTATTAGTAGATTAGAGATTATTATTGATACCATCACTCGAATCCAAAGTTATTTGGATATAAACAAAACATATTTTAATATATTGTTTCGAATTATAGGAATTACTTATATCTCGGAATTTGCATCAAGTCTTTGTAAAGATGCAGGACATGCAGCTATTGCGGGGCAGATTGAGTTGGTTGGAAAGTTATCCATACTAACTGTAAGTATGCCAATCCTTTTAGCTTTACTAGATACAATTAACGAATTCTTAGCGTAGTTTAAAGGAAAGGAATCATGTTACCACAAATAAACTTGTGATGTACATGGGTGTAAAGTATGAAACAGCTCATCTTAATAATCTTACTTCTGTTGCTAATTAATATGAATGCAACTTCAGCAAGTGCCAATGATAAGATGCTGCATGAGAAGCAAGATAATGAAGATACATCAGCACAAGATTATTTAACATACTATGAAGATTTTGACTACGACGATATACAAAATGCCATTGATGATGTTTTGATGAGCAATGGATCCTTTGATTTTAAGAGCTATGTTGGAAAATTAATAAGTTCTGGTGAGGGAATATCAGCAAAAGGGGCAATTAGCGATTTATTCACAGCATTAGTAAAAGAATTTAATGCGAATAAAGCGGCATTATTTAAATTAATTATGATTGCAATTGTAGCAGCGGTATTCACGAATTTTACCAATGTGTTTAATAATAACCAAGTTGGAGAAACCAGTTTTTATATTACATATTTATTATTGTTTACAACAATCACAGGGACATTTGTATCAGCCACAGCAGTAGCAAGTGATGCAATTTCAGCGGTGTTATCTTTTATGAAGGCGTTAATACCCACCTATTTTATGTCAATTGCATTCTGTTCCTCAAAAGCAACTACATTAGTTTTTTACGAAAGTGCATTGGTTTTAATAACAGTTGTTGATGTTATTCTTGTACATATTATGATTCCGCTTGTGAATATATATATGGTGATTACACTTGTAAATAATTTAGCAAAGGAAGATTTTCTTTCAAAATTGGCCGAGCTATTAGAATCCATTATCAAATGGAGTCTTAGAACTTTATTTATAGCAGTTGTTGGGTTTAATACAATACAAGGTTTGATTGTTCCAGCTTCTAATTCTGTTAAGAAGACTTTAGCAATTAAATTTACTAAGGCGATACCTGGTATTGGAAATTCACTTAATTCTGTAACGGAGACCGTTATGGGAGCTGGAACGCTGATAAAGAATGCAATTGGTGTGACTGGATTAGTTGTCATTATACTCATTTGTGTTATTCCACTGGTTAAATTAATTGTTACGATGTTAATCTATAAAGTTGGAGTTGCAATTGTACAACCTATATCAGATAAACGAATCATAGCATGTATCAGTGGTGCAGCAAATGCAGCGGGGCTGTTGGTCTATGTAGTTAGTATAGCAGCAGTATTATTCATGGTTACAATAGCGATTCTAGCTGCAACAACAAGCATTGGCGTGTAGTTAAGTAAATGGAGGTATTCCTATGGAACAGATCTATTCACTTGTTAGAAATATTGTGGTCTATATAATTTTGGTTACGATTATTATGAATCTGGTAGGAAAGAGTAGCTACCGCAGATACATTAGTATATTTACTGGAATGGTATTAATACTTATAGTAACGAAGCCAATTCTTAGTTTGTTTAATTTATCTGATACCTTTAATTATTATTTTAAGAATAATCTCTTTATGGTGGAATCTAAGGATTACAATGATGAATTAATGGCAGCAGATGAAGCTGGAAAACAAGCAATCTTATCAGAATATCAAAATATTGTAAAGGATCAGATAGAAACGGTTCTAACACGTTATAAACTATATCCATCTACGGTGAATGCTTCGCTTGATTCAGATGAGTCAAGTGATGAATATGGATTGGTTACAGAGATTACAATAGTCGCTGCATTTACTAGAGAGGATAAGACGATAGCAAGCAGTGACATTAATGTAGATAAAATTATGATTAACCAGGATATTAAAATCGATGGTAAGGTTGAGAAGGAACAGCCGGATAAAGAAGCAGGCGCATATGAAGGAACAAAGAATAAAATACGGGAAGAACTGTCCAGTTCCTTTCAGATAGAACCGGATCGGATTCATATTACCATTGAAGAAGGTTAGGAGGAATGAAAGAGTGGAGAAAAAGAAAATGTCATTGAAGGAGATAGGGATACCAAAGCTAGTTATCATATTCATGTGTGGAATATTGTTAATAATTCTTTCGTTTCCAAACTTTTTTTCGGGAGGTGATAATAATAAGACAACAAATACTACAACAGCAGAGATATCTGGTACACAGACGACAACTTCAGGTAATTCTTATGAGGAAGAGATGGAAGAAAGGCTGAAAGAAGCATTAAAGAAAGTGGAAGGCATAGGTAATGTGGAGGTTATGATTACCTTAAAATCTTCCGAAGAAAGAGTTACGCTTAAGGATACCCCTTATTCCGAAGAAACACTAAATGAGACGGATAGTACAGGTGGTACAAGGCAAAGCGATACAATAGATAAAAAGGAAGAAACGGTCCTTCAAAACAATGGTTCAGGTGGTTCAACTCCGTATGTGATTAAAGAATTAGAGCCAGAAATTGAAGGTGTTCTTGTAATTGCTCAGGGAGGTGGGTCACAAACAATAATCAGCGAAATTGTTGATGCTGTAGAGGTATTATTTGATGTACCTGCACATAAAATTAAAGTAATGAAAATGAATTCGAATTAGGAGGTAACAATGAAGAATATTCTCAAAAAGAATCAAGTAATTATAACTGCACTAGCTATCATGATTATTGTTGCAGGATACTTACAATTTACAAAGGATAAAGCCAATGAAGCACAACAAAGTGCAAGTGCACCAGATACATTGGAAGTTACTGATGAAGCTGCATTAGATACATCTTCAAGTGATGTATTAAGTGTTGATGATGCAACAAGTGAATTACTCACAGCAGATATAGAGAATGGTACAATGGATATATCTGAGGAAGATAATGCGGTTTTCGATGCAGCAGAAGCTGACGCGGAAGATGGGAAACAAACAGCAGATGCTAGTGATAAAACGGATGCTAATAGTGCAGATGCTACCCAAGCCACTGCACAAGATGGTACAGACTCCACAGGGGAAGCTGTTTTAGTTAATACTACAATTGGTGCTGATTTCTTCTCATCTGCAAAATTACAAAGAGAACAAGTGAGAGCTAAGAACAAAGATACATTAATGAGTTTGGTAGATAATAAGAATTTAGCAGAAGCTCAGAAACAAGAAGCTCTTGATAAAGTTTATGAAATGACTGAAATATCTGAAAAAGAAAATGCTGCTGAAACTTGGCTGGAGGCTAAAGGTTTTGATGGAGCTGTTGTTACAATTATTGAAGGAAAAGTGGATGTAATTGTTGGAGTACATAATGCTACAGAGCAAACGATTGCACAAATCGAAGATATCGTTAAGAATAAAACAGGTGTTACAGCTGATAAGATTACAATTAACCCAGTTGTTGTAAAAGGCGCAGAAGAATAGCATGAAAACATCCTTTGTGTTATATCGTATAAATTTGGTAATACTATAATTTAAAGAAGACTCAAACATGTTAGGTCTTGCAAATCGGTGTAAGTTTGATATAATAAACATAGTAGTACCAAATGTAAACAGGAGGTAATTAGCGTTGAGTAAAGAACGAGAGAATAAAACTAATTATAGAATACATTCAGAAGGTAATATCGGTGAAGTTCGTATCGCGGACGAAGTTGTTGCTATTATTGCAGGTTTAGCTGCTACAGAAGTAGAAGGTGTGGCTGCAATGAATGGTAATATCACGAATGAACTTGTTAGCAAACTTGGAATGAAGAATCTATCCAAGGGAGTAAAAGTTGAGGTCGGACCAGAATCTGTGTCAGTAGATTTAGCAATTACGTTAGAGTATGGCTGCAGTATTCCTAAGACTTCAGAAGCAGTTCAAGAGAAGGTTAAATTAGCAATTGAGAATATGACTGGATTAAACGTTTCCGAAGTAAATGTTCGTATTGCTGGAGTTAATGTTTAGGAATACCTTTCGTTAAAGTGGAACGGGTGCTTCAACCCCGCACTAAAGGTGCGGGGATATTTTTTGATTTTACAGTGGGAAGACGCAGGAGGTTTTAATGAATAGAAGAGAAAGCAGAGAACATTTATTTAGAATGTTATTTCGTAAGGAATTTCACGATTCCACAGAATTAAATGAACAGATTGAATTGTATTTTGATTTATTAGAAGAGCCATCAGAAAATGATCTTGCTTATTTAAAAGCTAAGTTTGATAAATTAATAGAAAAAGTTAGTGATATAGATGCTATAATCGAGCAAGTAACAGAAGGCTGGAAGATAAATCGTATTGGTAAAGTTGACTTAACAATCCTACGTTTGGCTGTATATGAGATGAAATATGATGATGATGTTCCAACAAAAGTAGCAATAAACGAAGCAGTAGAGATCGCTAAGATATTTGGTGAAGATAATTCACCAGCATTTATTAATGGTGTTTTAGCTAAGATAGTGTAAGAAGGGATGTAACAGGTATGGATCATGTATATACGGTTACACAGATTAATCTATATATTAAGGACATGTTTGCCAGAGATTATGCTTTGAATCGTATATATGTGAAAGGTGAGGTCTCCAATTGTAAATACCATACATCTGGACATATTTATTTTACTTTAAAAGATTCAAAGGGACAGATGGCATGCGTTATGTTCGCAGGTCAAAGAAGTGGACTTGCTTTTCGTTTGCAAGAAGGTCAGAGCGTAATTGTTCTAGGCAGTATTAGTGTATATGAACGAGATGGCAAGTACCAGATGTATGCAAGAGAAATTCTTCTTGATGGAGCAGGTGTGCTCTATCAAAAGTTCGAGGAATTGAAGAAACAATTAGAAAGTGAAGGGCTTTTTAGACAAGAATTTAAAAAGCCTATTAAACAATATCCAAAAACAGTAGGTATCGTAACTGCCAAGACAGGGGCAGCGATTCAAGATATGATTAATGTTACAACAAGAAGAAATCCGTATGTACAATTAATTCTCTATCCTGCTATTGTTCAAGGAGCATCAGCAGCGGCCTCTATCGTGAAAGGAATCAAATACCTTGAATCGTATGGAGTAGATACGATTATTGTTGGACGTGGAGGTGGATCGATTGAAGATCTATGGGCGTTTAATGAAGAGGTAGTGGCAAGAGAAATCTTTTCATGCAAAACTCCTGTTATATCGGCAGTAGGACATGAGACAGATACAACAATTGCCGATTACGTAGCAGATTTACGAGCGCCTACACCGTCAGCGGCAGCAGAGCTGGTGACAGGAGATATTCGAGATTTTCTCGATGATATAAGGGCCTATGAGCGCACGTTACAATTCCACATGAGACAGAAAGTGCAGTTAGCAAGAAATCAATACCGTCAATATCAACTGAAGTTAGAACATGCAAGCCCACTATACCAAGTAAATCAGAAACGTCAGTATCTTATGGAACGAGAGAATCGTTTACAATATCTGATAAAACAACGTGTACTTGAGAAGAGACATCAGTTAGCAATCTTAACAGAGCGTATGAAGGGGTTATCACCACTTGATAAGTTAAGTAAAGGATATGCAATTGTTACAGACGAAGAGCAGAATGTTATTCGTAGCGTGGAACAATTGTCAGCTGGTGACTTAGTTACAATTGAGATGATGGATGGTGATGTGATGGCATCTGTTATGTCTACACAGAGTAGGAGGCGTGAATAATGGCAAAAGCAGCAAAAACACTAGAAGCTTCTTTTGAAGAACTAGAACTAATAATTGGACAATTAGAGAATCCAGAGGTTAGTCTTGATGATTCTTTTAAATTATATAATGCAGGTATGAAACTGCTTAAATCTTGTAATGATTCGATAGATAAAGTTGAGAAAAAGATCCTTGTACTTAGTGAAGAAGGAGAGCCTGATGAACTTTAAAGAAGAATTCGAAGAACGAGTAGAGAATATAGAGCGAGTAATAAGAGATTACTTACCAGAAGAGACAGGGTATCAAAAGACTGTCTTAGAGGCGATGAATTATAGCGTTCTAGCAGGTGGAAAACGTCTTAGACCGATGCTAATGGAAGAGACGTTTCGCTTGTTTGGCGGAAAGGATGAGAAAGTGATTGCGCCTTTTATGGCTGCTATGGAAATGATTCATACGTATTCTTTGGTGCATGATGATTTACCAGCAATGGATAATGATGAATATCGAAGAGGAAGAAAGACCACTCATGTCGTATTTGGAGAAGCAATTGGAATACTGGCAGGAGATGGTCTGCTTAATTTTGCGTATGAAACAGCTTGTAAGGGGTATGAATATTGCTTATATGATGAAAACCATGATTCGCTAGATGAAAAAACCTTACTAGATAGAATTCAGTATAGTAATCGGTTTATGAAAGCTATGACAATATTAGCGAAAAAACCGGGTATCTATGGAATGCTTGGCGGACAAGTTATAGATGTAGAAGCAACTGGTAAATCAATTGATAAGAGCAAATTAGATGTAATTCATGAATGGAAAACAGGAGCTTTAATTGAAGCATCTATGATGATTGGAGCTATACTTGCAGGAGCTAATGATGTAGAAGTTGAGGTAGTTAGAAAAGTAGCGCTTTCAATCGGCTTAGCATTTCAAATCCAAGATGATATTCTAGACGAGACTAGCACAATGCAAGTACTCGGGAAACCAATTCATAGTGATGAGAAGAATGAGAAAACGACTTATGTAACATTGTTTGGAATTAAACAAGCGAAAAAGTTTGTGGAAGAATTAACAGGGCAAGCAATAGAACAATATCAATCATTGAATAAGGAAAATGAATTTCTTGAGGCACTCATCTACTTTTTAATAGATAGGAAAAATTAATGGAAGAGAAAATGAATGAAAAGGTGATAGCGTCTGACCTATTAAAAAATATCAACGCTCCAAATGATATTAAGAAATTACCTGCAGAGGATTATGGGAAACTAGCTAAGGAAATTAGAGAGTTCTTAATATCGAACATAAGTGTAACTGGGGGACATTTAGCACCTAATTTAGGTGTTGTGGAATTAACCATGGCATTACACTTATCATTAAACTTACCGGAAGATAAATTAGTTTGGGATGTAGGACATCAAGCTTATACTCATAAAATATTAACAGGTAGAAAAGAAGGCTTTTCTAAACTTAGAACGTACGAGGGTTTAAGTGGATTTCCTAAAATGTGTGAAAGTGATTGTGACGCGTTTGATACAGGTCATAGTTCCACTTCAATCTCAGCAGCTCTAGGTTTAGCTAAGGCTAGAGATTTACAGAAAAAAAACTATAATGTTGTTGCTGTAATTGGAGATGGAGCGTTATCCGGCGGTATGGCATTCGAAGCTTTGAATAATGCCGCAAGACTAAAATCCAACATGATAATCATATTGAATGATAACAATATGTCCATTAATGAAAATGTAGGTGGAATGGCTACTTATCTAGGTAAAATACGCACAAGTGTGAAGTATAATGGATTTAAAGATGGACTAGAGAAAGCGTTATCTAACTTACCAAAAGGAAAAGCGGTAATTGATCGTCTACGTCGCTCAAAAGATAGCATTAAGCGATTATTCATTCCCGGAATGCTATTTGAAGATATGGGTCTTACCTATATAGGACCTATTGATGGACATAATATAGATCAATTATTATCGGCAATTAGTAGTGCCAAACATATGAATGAAGCGGTAATTATACATGTAATTACGAAAAAAGGTAAAGGTTATAGATTAGCAGAGAAGAACCCAGCCAAGTATCATGGAATTGATCCTTTTGTAGTTGAGACTGGCGAGGTAATGAAAAAGAGTACAGTTAGTTATACGGATAAATTTGTTAATACATTAGTTTCTCTAGCTGAAAAAGACGAGAAGATTGTTGCTATAACAGCAGCGATGCCTTCGGGAACAGGATTAATTAAATTTGCAAAGAAGTATCCAAAGCGTTTCTTTGATGTAGGTATTGCGGAGGAACATGCAGTAACTTTTGCAGCCGGACTAGCTGTTGGAGGTATGAAGCCTGTGGTTGCAATTTATTCTACATTTTTGCAGCGAGCATATGATCAGATGATACATGATGTATGTATTAATTCGCTACCAGTAGTGTTTGCGGTGGATCGTGCTGGAATTGTAGGAAGCGATGGAGAGACGCATCAAGGTATATTTGATATCTCGTATATGCTTACGATACCGAATATGACAGTAATGGCTCCAAAGAATGGCTGGGAGTTAGAGGAAATGCTTAAGTTTGCGATAGATTATAATGGACCAGTTGCAATTCGCTATCCAAGAGGGAAAGTGTACACAGATCTAACTGAGTTTCAAGCTCCGATAGAATATGGAAAAAGTGAATTATTATACAACGAAAGAGATATTCTACTACTTGCATATGGTAATATGGTAAGAGTAGCAAACGATGTGAGAAAAAACTTGAAAGAACAAGGCTATTCAGTGAGCTTGGTAAATGTTCGATTTGTTGCTCCATTTGATGAAAACCTACTAAAGGAACTTCTGCCAACACATAAGTTTGTCGTTACTTTAGAGGAAAATATTAATTCGGGCGGATTTGGACAAAAAATAGCTGGATTTTTATGCAAAAATAATTATAATGATAATAGATACATTCAAATCTCACTACCAGATGAATATATACCACAGGGAGATCCTGATTTGTTAAGAAGGAAATATGGAATAGATACACAGACGGTAGTACAGAAAATTATAAGCGAAGTTGGGTCGCAAACTTGAATGTAATTTAATGAGGTGCTTATGAAAGAACGTTTAGATGTATTATTGGTTCAACGTAATTTAGCTGAATCAAGAGAAAAAGCAAAAGCAATCATCATGAGTGGGAATGTTTTTGTTGAAGGACAAAGAGAAGACAAAGCAGGGAGTATGTTTCCTGATCATGTTGAAATCGAAGTAAAAGGCCATTCCATGAAATATGTAAGCCGTGGTGGTTACAAATTAGAAAAAGCAATTGAACAATATGGCGTGTCTGTACAAGATAAAGTATGTATGGATGTAGGTTCGTCAACAGGTGGATTTACAGATTGTATGTTGCAGAATGGTGCTGTGAAAGTTTATGCAGTAGATGTAGGAACAAACCAGTTAGCTTGGTCTTTACGTTCAGACGAGAGAGTCATAAGTATGGAAAAGACGAATATCCGTTATGTAACAAGAGAGGATATTAATGAACCAATTGCTTTTTCTTCAATAGATGTTGCATTCATATCATTAACTAAGGTATTGATTCCTGTAAGGAATCTCTTAGACAAGAATGGACAAGTTGTTTGCTTGATTAAGCCGCAATTTGAAGCAGGAAGAGAAAAGGTTGGTAAAAAGGGTGTTGTACGTGAGAAAAGTGTGCACATCGAAGTTATTGAGAAAGTGATTAGGTTTGCTGTATCAATAGGGTTTACTATATTAAATCTGGATTATTCGCCAATCAAAGGACCAGAAGGCAATATTGAATACCTTTTATATATTGAAAAGAATGAAGACAGTAATATAGCTGTGGACAGTTCCTGGGATACCAGTGATGAAGAGAATTACATGGATTTATCCTTGGAAGAATGTAATAAGTACGTGCGAAATGAAGCGATTCAAGATCTTAATATGTTCATTAGAGAAACGGTTGCAAAGGCGCATACTACTCTGTAAGTCTAATAGAAGGGCTCGGTGTAAGAAATGAATAATTTCTGTATTATAACCAATATCGATAAAGATAATGAATACAAGACGACGAAATTAATACAAGAGTACCTGGTTAGTAAAGGTAAAAGATGCCAAATAGCTGCAGAGTGTAGCACTGTGGGTACGAATGAGGATGAAACTGACGTATCATGGATAGCGGATGATACCGATTGTGTAATTGTACTTGGTGGTGATGGAACGATTATTCGTGCTGCTACAGACTTATGCACAAAGGAGATTCCTTTGTTAGGAATTAATCTTGGAACATTAGGATTTCTAGCGGAAATTGAGAGACAAGATATTATACCGGCACTTGATAGTTTACTTGAAGAAGATATACAGATACAAAAAAGGATGATGTTACAAGGGAAAATAACCCGTGATGATCAAACTTTGTATGAGGATTATGCTTTGAATGATATTGTTATTGGTCGTAGTGGTTTCTCAAGAATTATCAGCATCAGTGTCTACGTAAATAACATTCTAGTTGATACGTATCATGGAGACGGAATTATTATAGCAACACCTACAGGTTCAACAGGATATAATCTTTCTGCAGGGGGGCCTGTTGTTTCACCTAGTTCTAATGTCATAATGATTACTCCAATATGTCCACATACCATGAGTCAACGAAGCATATTAGTATCTTCAGATGATGAAATCAAGGTAGTAGTTGATAAGAGTAAGAAAACGCAGAAAGAAGAAGCGATTGCGACATTTGACGGCAGAATGGGTATGGAATTAAAAACAGGAGATAAGATTTTTATACAGAAAGCTGACAAAGTAACGAAATTAATTAAAATAAATCAAAAGAGTTTCTATGAGATTCTTAGAAGCAAATTACGATAGTAACGATTCAGTTACAACCAATAAACAAATCAGGAGGTAAGTATGAAGATTAAACGTCAGACGAAAATAATTGAGTTAATTACGAAAAATGATGTAGAAACACAAGAAGAATTAGCTGAGTTACTAAATACGGCGGGTTATAATGTTACACAAGCAACTATTTCAAGGGATATTCGTGAGTTAAAATTAACGAAAGTATCCTCTGAAAAAGGAAAACAAAAGTATATAGTTTTACAGAAACAAGAAGCAGGTCTTAGTGAGAAATTTGTACGCGTGTTACGCGATGGATTCGTATCTATGGATCGTGCACAAAATATTATGGTTATTAAAACAGTTTCTGGTATGGCGATGGCCGTTGCTGCTGCATTAGATGCTCTACACATTAACGGAATAGTAGGTTGTATTGCTGGTGATGATACAATTATGTGTGCTATTCGTACTGTTGAAGATACAATAGAAGTGATGGAGAAAGTGAATAAATTAGTAAGTGCAAGAAATGATAACTATTTCTAAGGTGTATGCATTCCAAAACTTGCTTGTATAGAAAAAACGTGGTACAATAGACCAGTTAGTGTATAGAAATGTAACGAATATGTTGTTCTATATATAATTAAGATTTTGATACATTGGATATAAAGGAGAATTGATATGTCAGGACATTCAAAGTTTGCGAATATTAAACATAAGAAAGAAAAGAATGACGCTGCAAAGGGAAAAATCTTTACTATCATTGGAAGAGAAATCGCAGTAGCTGTTAAAGAGGGTGGCGCAGATCCGATGAATAATTCCAGATTGCGCGACGTTATTGCTAAAGCAAAATCCAATAACATGCCTAATGATACAATCGAAAGAGGTATCAAAAAAGCAGCAGGAGATGCTAACAGTGTTAATTATGAACACATTACTTATGAAGGTTATGGACCAAATGGTATAGCTGTTATCGTAGAAGCTTTAACTGATAATAAAAACAGAACGGCTTCAAATGTAAAAAACGCTTTCACGAAAGGTAATGGTAATGTTGGTACACCAGGTTGTGTATCTTTCATGTTCGATAAAAAAGGACAAATTATCATTGATAAAGAAGAATGTGACATGAACGCTGATGATCTTATGATGATCGCGTTAGATGCTGGTGCTGAAGATTTCAACGAAGAAGATGATAGCTTTGAAATCTTAACGGATCCTGATATGTTCAGTGAAGTACGCGAAAAATTAGAAGCAGAAAACATAAAGATGGTTGAAGCTGAAGTTACTATGCTTCCTCAAACTTGGGTTGAACTTACTGATGAAAAAGACATCAAATACTTCCAAAAGACATTAGATTTATTAGATGAAGATGATGATGTACAAGCGGTTTACCATAACTGGGATGAATAGGAAAAAACCAGTGTTTACAAGGGTTGTAGCAGTTTTGGACTCTTGAAATTTATAAGAAAAGGTAGTCAATTACGATGTACTGGCACTTTTCCATCACTGAAATTTTAGCAAAAAGAATCCAACATTTTTCATAACTGATAATATGAAGAATGGAGGATTTTTTTATGCAAAATCAAGATGCACTAAAAGAATTTTTATTTGATTGTCGAATGAGAAA
>NZ_CBDLAM010000004.1:22623-44288 GCF_965301125.1 Anaerosporobacter sp.
TTGAAAAGTTATAAGAACAACAATTTAAAGATGTTTCAGTTTATTAATCAGGAATATGGTATCACCGAATTAGAGGAAACCAATCATATTGCTATTCGTGGTTATCTGGAATATTTGACGAAAAATAATCTAAAAGAATCTTATATTAATGGCTTAATCAAGTGCTTTCGTTCTTATTTTGTTTACTGTCTTAGAGAGGGATATATCTATAAGAATCCTATGGATAAGATTCGTAGGCAAAAAGAACCAATTACATTGATTAACACTTTTACCAATGATGAGGTAAAAAGAATGGTTCGATATTATACTGGTTCAAGATTTCTTGATGTTCGTAATCAACTCATTATGGTTATGTTATTTGATACTGGAATAAGAAACAATGAATTGTGTAGTTTACAATTATCAGATATAAGGGAAACATACATTCATATTCTTGGTAAAGGAAAAAAAGTTCGCCATGTACCAATTACTGCTTTTCTGAATAAATATTTGATTCGCTATATGAGGATAAGAGAAGGATATATTAAGGATAAGTTTAATTATGATACAGAATATTTGTTCCTATCTCAAAAAGGAAAGAAACTTACTCTAGAAACAGTAGAACGAGTTGTTGGGGATTGTGGTGAAAATTGCAATGTTAGAAAAGAAATTAGAATATCACCTCATACTTGTAGGCATTATTATGCTCAAACACAATTAAAGAATGGTTGTGATCTATTTACCGTATCAAGATTATTAGGACACTCTAAGATTGATATTACAAAAAGATATCTGCAATCTATGGAAGATGAATCCACTTTGATTATGGGAGCAAAAACAAGTCCATTAATGAACCTATAAACGCAAGAAGTCACTTTATTTTACTTATGTAGATAGAGTGGCTTTTATTGGCTAAAAACAAAAGAAAATAGCATGTTCGTTTTGTAAATCTTCCCAACTCATTGATTCTACTGGGTTTTACGCAATCTTCGTCGAATACGTTATATGGATAGAGAATACATATCAACCAATCGGCGTAAAGACAATTAAATGTGTTGATTGTGATAAAGAAGTTGAGGTGGATGCATCTTCGAGAAGAATTAGATGTGAGAATTGTGAAAAAGAAGAAAGAAGAATGCATAACAAACTGATGTATGAACAAAGAAAAGCAAAAATTCAACCAAGTTCTTTTCAAAGTTAAACCCTTACAAACCATTGATTTTACTGGGTTTTAGGTATTTTTATGCAAAAATATTCAGTTAAAAATGCTCGCAAACCCAGTGTTTACAAGGGTTATAGCCATTTTTCGCTCGTTCGGCTATAGGGAAAGATAAATTTCTATCAAATTTTGTTCAAAAACGGGCGAACGAAATTTGATAAAACCCAGAGTTTTCAACGATTTAAGGTATGTTAAATTCGTGTGCTATATGAGGGAGAAAGGAAGTATAATGAATACATTACAAAAACAATTCAGTGATTCCCTTAAAAGAGAAGGGAAATATATCACTACATATTATACATCTGAATCGGTAAAATGCCTTTTCAGAAAGAATAACGACCATAACAATGTAGATAATCATATCACGTTATTCTACGAGATTACAGCACCAATTAAGCAAGGTCAATTACTTACCTATGGTGGTAAACAATATCTTACATTAAGTCAAGAATCAATTGAGAATGATACATACTATAAGTCAGCGTTATTAGAATGTAATTTACTTTTACCTGTCAAAACAAATTCAGGTGTTTGTAGAATACCAGCATACATAAGCGAACTATCTTCTCCAGGAATAATAAAAGGTACTGTAATCACTACCCAAGATGGTACAGGGGAAATTTTAACAGAAGTAACAGAAAGCACAATGAATATTCTAATAAATAACAATACGATTAATATCATTGGTGGGTATTATGATGTTGTAAGCCAATATTATAGAAATGGTATATCACACATCATTATTGAAAGAGGAGTAAAACCAGTAGATTCTTATACATTTGATATTATTACAGACAACACAAATGTAGAAATAGGATCAAGTACCACACTATCTATTATTGCACAAAACAACGGTGACACAGTGGAAGGTCAAACCTTTACATTTACATCATCTGATGAATTAGTCGCAACGGTTGACAGTACTGGCCTTGTATCATTTTTGGCTGAAGGTACAGTTACCATTACTGGTATATGGGTAAATCAGAAGTTAAGCGATACGGTTGTATTCACGGTAGTTACTGAAGTTATAGAACTACCTTATACCTTTGATTTAGTATGTGCTAGTTCAACGAATACAGTTTACATGGGGAATCCGAATGGAAGAAATTTTACAGCATCTATGGTTGATAAGGATGGTTTGACTGTTGATTTTACACCAGTTTGGTCATTTGATTGGAACGGTATGGATTCCTCAAATTTTACTATTACGTATCCATCAACATATAAGTGTAATATTGTAGTTAAAGATGATGACCTTAATATTATAGGAAATACATTTACGATTATTTGCGACACAACAGTTGAGGATATTTTATATTCAAAAAGTATTGTTGTGACAATTGAGGTTTAAATAAAAATAATTTGGCTACTGGTACATTTGAAGTTATGCTTGATGCTGGATGATAAAATGTAACGGTAAGCATGTTCGATTTATAAATCTTCCCAACTCACTGATTCTGCTGGGTTTTACGTAATCTCCGTCTAATACGTTATATGGATAGAGAAGAGATATTAACGATATCAACCAATAGGTACAAAGACGATTAAATGTATTGGTGTAAATGGAATGTCTTGTGATAAAGAGTTTGAGGCAGATGCATCTTCAAGAAGAATCAGGTGTGATGAATGTGAGAAAATTGAAAGAAAATTACATAATAAGCTAATGTATGAGCAACGAAGAAATAAAATTCAACCAAGTTCATTTCAAAGTTAAAACCTCGCAAACCATTGATTTTACTGGGTTTACGGCTATTTTGTTCGAAATATTTTTTATCAAAAAGTGACTCAAACCCAGTGTTTACAAGGGTTGCAGCGATTTTGAGAAAACGACATAAAGGGGACTGGCAAAAAGGTAATATAAGATTAGAGGATGCGATTTGCTTTCGTCCCCAATACTTTGCTATTAACATAAAATATATAATAAACAATAACTACTATACTGTTTTATAAGCAGATGGTTCATAGATGAAATGTCATGGACTGTCTGCTATTCTATTTTTTTATTCGATGTATAAGCATTATTATTCACTTATATCATATACTAACTAAACATATTCTGTCAATACTTTTTTAAAATAATTTTTTAATGGTAATCAGTGACCTAAACAATTGTTAGGTCGCTTTTTATAGATACAATACACAATACATATAGGGGCAATTCAATGAACTCATATGAGGGCAAATGATAAGCAACTAGGAAAGGATGGTAACTATGGAGTTACAAGAATTAAATTTAACAGAGGAACAAATGGCAATCGTAAACAAGGCACTTCAAAGTGAGGGCGATAAAGTCCGTACTAAATATAGTACAGAGATGAAAGAACTCAAGGATGAATTGAACCAATATAAGCCAATAGAGAGATCGGATTCTGAGAAATCTATGGATAAACGATTGAAAGCATTAGAATTAAAGGAACAGGAAATTGCTAATAAAGAAAAATCTTATGCAGTAAAGGAAAAACTTCAAGCAAAAGGTTTGCCTTCTGATTTAGCAAAATATATTAGCGTGGGTGATGATGTAGATTCTACTATTGAAGAGTTGGGTGGTACTCTAAACAACTTTTTTCTTAGCAATGGATATAAACCATCAAGCCATACCAAAAGTGAAGGAATCACCAAAGAACAGTTTTCCAAAATGTCTTATGCAGAACGTGCAAAACTTTATGAAACGAATCCTACACTTTACAAGGCACTAGCAAATTAATGTGACTTCCCTTTAATAGGGTGGTCTTTTTTTATGTCCAAAAGAAAGGAATGGTGTGATTGATAAATGGATTTAGATTCAATTCAAACACTTATTTCTACACTAGGATTCCCCATTGTAATGGTAATTGCTCTAGGTTGGTTTATATGGAAATTATGGACTAAATCCCAAGAGCAGAATGAAATAAGGGAAAACAAGTTGTATGAAGTAATCGGTAATGCACAGGTACAAAATGATGCATTATCAAGAACTAACTCTGAATTTGTATCGGTATTAAATGCCTATAAATCAGATTTAGATACTATTAAAAATGACGTTGCAGAGATTAAAAGTGTAACGAAAACAAACAATTGAAAGAAAGAGGTAAAATAATATGGCATTAATTAAACCTATGGTATATGCACCATTAGTAAGAGAAAAATTTGAAGGAAAAATAAAGGTAGGTAATCTTGCAGTTAATTTAGGTTATCTGTCTAACACTACAGTAGGAGAAACAGTTACATTTCCAAAATGGAAATTGCTTTCTGATGCAGAAGATGTTGTAAAAGGTACTGCTATTGGAACAGAAGGTTTAGATCAAGATTCTAGCACTGCAACAATTAAGATGGTAGCACCAAAAGGAACACAGATTTATGATATGGATAATATTACAATGATAGGTAATGCAGTCAATGAAGCAGCGGAGCAACATGGAAAGGTTATTGCAAGAAAATTAGATGATGATCTAATTACAGAGGCACTTACTTCTCCATTAAAATCTGCAACAGTTGGAGCAAAAGCAATTACTGGAGCAGAGCTATTAACAGCACTTACATTGTATGGAGATGAAAGGGATACTGAAGATTTCGCTGGTATTGTAATCAATTCTCTATTACTTCCATCTTTTATTGGAATGCCAGAATTTACGTCTGTAGAGAAAACATACAATACACAAGGCAATGGCATTGTTAGTGGTGGTATTGTTGGTTATTTTTTGGGTATTCCAGTTCTTATGACTGATAAAGGTACGTATGATGCAATTTCTCAAGAATGTATTACATTTATCATCAAGAAAAATTCTTTAGGTTATATGACCAAGAGAGATATTAATACAGAGGAAAAGAGAGAGCCAGATTATAAACGTTCTACTATCTTTTCTGACATGATCTACGCAGTAAAACTTCTTGCTGATGATGGAGTGGTTGTAGTTAGAAAAACTATTGCCTAAATAATGTAAATATAGTGAGGGTGTCCCCAATTGGGGATTCCTTTGCTTTATAGAAAGGGTGTAAACAATGCTTACAGGTAAGAAATTACAATATCTTAGGATATTAAAAGGGTATTCACAGGTCTATATTGCTGAAAGTATTGGTGTATCAGAACGTTGGATAGGCAAGGTAGAAAATGAAGGACTAGCACCAAGCCAAGAAGTATATGATAAATGGTTACAATGTATATATGGTAATCTTAAACCAGTGAAGAAAGAAAAAGTTCAATCGCCAAAAGTTGCGAATGAGAAGAAACAAACAGTTTCAAAAAAGACAGTGAAGTCAAAATAATAGTGGATATTACTAGAAAGGTCGGGTGAATTTGAATGAGGGAATTAAATACTCATAGCAAGTTCATCTATCTTTATGATTGGGGAAGAGATTCCCTTATTCATAGAGATTATGATGAATATAGAATACAAGAAACAATTACCAAAATGGTACGAGGATAATAAGAAATATGATTTGATTTTAACGGATGATATAGATAGTTTATTATCATGTGCAATTCTAAAGAAAGTCAAACAATGGGAAATAGAGCAAGTATTTTTATTTAAAGCAGATTCCAACAAATCAATAGATTATTTGGGTATAACCAGTAGTGCAACAAACGAAGCGGTCGGTGTAGACCTTGCATTACAAAACGGAAAATGCTTTGACAATCATGTAACAAGAATTAAATCCACAGATAAGTGGAACGATGAATGTATTAATCCTAACCAGTTCAAAAATGTAACTGGTGCAAACTATTCAAGCAAATATAATCTATCAACAGTATTATTATTATGGTCTTTGTATGATCTACCAATTCCAGAATCAGAGGAAGGTAAGATGATACTTCTAACAATTGATGCGTCTTATGTCAGTTATTTCAGCAATTATTCCTATTTTAATCAAATGAACAAATATTATCTTTGTAATGTGCTAGGACTTAATGAATTATATGAGTGCCAACAAAGACACAAGAAATATGAGTTTGTGCATATTATGAAAAAATATAAACTAAATGGAAAGATTAAATCAAATAAAGGTGTCCTAAGTACGGATATAAATTTACTTGCTATGAATATAGAATTAATCGAAACAGGTATATGGTGCGAATTGCCAGAAAAGAAATTCAAGTTACATAAATTATTTCAAGATATACAGGTACCAATTACAGGAACTAAAAATTTAATAGACATTGTAGGAAATCCTTTTTGCGTTGCATTAACCAAGAAGGATTTTTTATGTTATTCAGAAGAAATCGTGAAGGAGAATGAAAATGACATACACAAACGAAAATAGAGATGCAATCGTAGTATTTGCTGGTCATGTAGCAAGGGAATTATTAAGAAGAGGTTACACAATTATTGATGTAAAGGCAGACAGAACCAATAAAATCAAGTCAGTATTTGTATTTCGTAGAGAAAATAACATTGAGAAGGTATTACATGAGATTGCTTACAAAGAATTAGCAGAATGATGTGAGTAAGGTACACAACAAATTGCCTAAAGGTGTCTTTTTAAAAGATGCCTTTTTTTATTGCCAAAAAACACATAAGGAGATATTAAATGAACGTGAAATTAATGTTAGATACAACAAAATATAGTAAGAAACCTAGTGGTTTTGATATTGTAAAGATTCAAGGATATACATCTAAAAAAGATGGAGTATACCATGCACCATTACTTAGTCAGAAAGAAACAGATATAGAAGATTTAGCAATAGGATTATGTAATGGAATGACTTGCAAACCGGCCTTACTTAATGGAAGTAAATCTAATGATTGGATGCAGCAACAAGTATTTATGCTTGATTTTGACCTTTTAATAAATCAGATAAGGTTACATTTGATTGCACTAGAATATTTTTTGGTGGTAATGGTAAAGAACCAATTCAACCAAATTATGATATTAGAATCAATGCTAATGAGATTATAGAGAAGTATTACAAGGATGAGTATGAGAAGTCAGTACAGAGAGTTGTAAAGAGTAAAAAAAAAGAGAATTTAAAGGTAAATAGTTCACCTATAGATATGAATTATATGGAGAATATTGATGCTATAAAGTCCTTGAATGTAGATAGATTAAGGGTTTTGATTGGTAAACTGAAAACCAATACTGATAGAAGAAGATTATTAATATCTTCTTTATTAGTATTACATTTCAGTTCTCCAACTATCGTGAAAAGTGAGAAAGATTTATACACATTCATTAATCACATAGATTTAGGTGAGTATCTAGGGATATTTGATAATACAGTTAATTGTATCTTACCAGATCATCAAGACAATACACCTTCAGCACATATTTATTATACAGATGATGGTACACCGATTTATAAATGCTTTGGTTGTAATTCAGCAAGAACTATCACTACTATTACTGAAGAATTAGCAAACTGTACTCATAGTGAAGCAATCAATTTCATTAAGAATGTATATGATATAGAATTGGTTCAATCTGACTGGACTCTACAACAGAAACAGTTATTAATTGATTGTGCTAATTATCTTGATACAACAGATTTTAAGGAAACATTCCCAGAATTGAATAAGATGATTCGTACAAGAAAATTACACTTACAAAAGATGCTAATACATTTTACCCAGTACGTAAATGAAGATTTACAGGTTGATGGAAAACCTTTGTTCTTTGCTAGTTACAATACTCTAATGGATGTGTGTGAAATTAAAGATAAGACAAGATTATCACAATCCATTATTCTTTTTACCCTTCTAAATATGCTCGATAAAGTCCAATTATCAGAAATTCCAACAGATGAATTGAATAAAGCGAAACATATCAGTGCTAAATATGGATTCAAGAAATTGACTAATTTCTATCAGTTTGGCGAATATGGATTTAAACAGTTTAAGGATAGTGAAAAGATTGCTATCACCATGAAAGAGAATAATATTTCTCTAAAAGGTTTGAGCAGAGAATATGTATTGAGAACTTTCGGAACTGAAATCGCAGATAAGACATTTCCTCAATATAAGTATGAGAATAAAAAAGGTACAAGTCATAAATCAGATAAGGCAACTTTGAAGATTGCTGATAAGGTACTTGAAACCATTGAGAATAGAGGTTACATATTGGAAAAAGATATTTAAACTAATAACAAGATTGAAACGCAATGGAAGAAATCTATCAAAGAGATTCTTGATACATATGATTTAGTAAAGGTAAGAGCCAGTAAGGATAATAAACAGAAATATGGTATTCCTAGCGATATACCATATCAATATACAGTAATTTGCAAGAACGTGTAATGAATTATTATGTGGCTTATCAGATAAGCAACTAATTTAGAACCGAAAATTCGGCTGTACAATAATGTGAACAACTAACACACAGAAAGAGAGGATTTAATATGAATATAATGGATAGTTATTTAAATGGTGAAAAAGCAGTTGATTTAATAATTGAAACAATAAAAAGTACTGATACCTTAAAAGTATCAAGAGGACAATATTCAGATATTATGAAGGATATTACTGACGATAAAAAGCAATATATTCAGATTGCTAACAGAATTTATTTTAAGAACCAAGTTATCAATATAACATTCAAATAAAGCATACAACAGAAAGTGGGGATTTAATATGGAAAATTATACAGTAAAAGAAAACAATGGTGCATTAGTTAGAAATAAGATTGACAATACAATGATGAATTTACATAGTAAAACATATTTGGAATTAAACAAAGATGAATTACAGAGGGAAATTGATTACCTATGGGGACAATACGATTATGTAACTCATTGTGAGTTCTTACCAGAAGATTTTAAGGAAAAACAAGAAAAATATTTATGGAAACAGATTAGTTTATTTACAACTAGATATATTTCTTTAGTAGTTTCTTATGTGAATGATGTGAGAGAAGGAAGGGATAGGTAATGGGACAATTAAGATGTGAATCAATTCAGCAGAAATTAGAAAAGATCGTGCCTAAATATATTGCTCGTTTCATTATATGGTATAAGACATCAGAGGACAATAGATGTGATTTTAAGGACTTAATGCCTTATGAACCCAACTTTGTTAATAAAACATCTCCTGAGGAGTGTATGGATTGGTTGACAAGGGAAGATTCTCAAGAGGCATTACAAGTATACATGAAACATATGAAGAAGTTTAATCTTATGAAATTGTATGATGCAATGTATGAAAAGGCATTAGGTGGGGATGTCAACGCTGCCAAGTGGATTGAGAACTTCTCTAATAGTTCTTTCTTTGATGAATCACAAGATGATATAGAAGATTTTATGAAAGATGTAAATATACCTGCTCTGAAAGGTAAGGTGTAATTAATGGCTATCAGTAAGGAAACAAAAGAAAAATTAAAATTCCTTTGGCAAGATGAAAATACCGTTGATTGGATACAAACATTTATTAAGATTGCTGATAAATCGGGTAAGATTGTACCATTCATATTAACACCAGAGCAAAGAGAATTTGTGCAGAATATGCATAAGGAAAATATTATATTAAAATCAAGACAATTAGGGCTATCGTCAGTTACGGTGGCTCTTTCTATTCGTGCTTGTGTCGTACAAGATAATACTACTTGCTTTTTGGTATCTCATAATCAATCAAGTACCAATACGATTTTTGATAAGTTGAAACAACAGTTCAATTCCCTGCCAGAGTTTATCAAGCCAGAATTATTAACCAATAACAGACAAGAATTAAAGTTTACCAATGGTAGTAAAATTACTTGTCTTACTGCCGGAAACAAAGAAATTGGTAGAGGTGATACCTTAAATGGAATTATCCACTTATCAGAGTTTGCTTATTGGAAAAATGCAGAGAAACAATTAAATGCATTATCTCAAGCGGTATCTGATACTGGTAAGATTATTATTGAATCTACTGCTAATGGCTTTAATAAATATAGTGAGGTATATTATCAGGCAAAGAACAATGAGAACTCCTATAAATCGTTTTTCTTTAACTGGATTAATGGGAAAGAGTTATTCAAGTCACAGTATGAATCTGCTATGGTTGAGTATAAAGCAAGAAATGGAAAAGAATTATTAGATGATGATTTGGACGAGGACGAATTGACTTTAAAGTCAAATAGAGCAACCTTGAATCAGTTGGCATGGAGAAGAAAGAAGATTTCTACAGATGGAAAAGATGCCTTTAATGTAGAATATCCTACTACGGATGCAGATTGCTTTCTTACTTCTGGTGCTCAATTATTTGATACCAAGAAGATTGATCGTTTTGTTACAGGAATTGTACAAGATAAGATTATACCTATATCTAAGGGAAAAATAATAGGTTTACCGTCCATTTTGCAAACATATTATGGCAAGTCATTAAAGATATGGGGTATCCCCAAAGTTGGGGAAAGATACTATATAGGTGTCGATTGTAGCGAAGGAATAGGACAAGATTATTCTACTGCCATTGTGCTTAATAAAGATGGGGAACAGGTAGCAGAGTTTAAGAATAACCAGACAAAGCCATATCAATTAGCAGATGTTATTGATTCATTAGGAAGATATTATAATAAAGCGTTAATTACGGTTGAAAAAGCAAGTGGCGGTCATTCTGTCATTGAGAGATTGCGACATGATAAGAAGTATATGAACATGACAAAATATAAGACCTATGATGAATTTAATCGTGCTATTTGGAAGGTTGGTTTTGATACCAATAATAAAACAAAGAGTATTATCGTTAATGATGCTAGAGAATGGTTTGAAAAGGGAATGATACAAGTTAAAAGTAGAGAACTCTTAGAAGAAATGAAGGTATTCATTGCTAATGATAATGGAAGTATGGGAGCGATAATTGGATCACATGATGATTTAGTTATGGCTCTATGTCTATCTATTGTAGGTATGAAGAATGGTGTATGGTATCCATTTTAATAGGTTTTAGTCCATATGGTATAAAAGGTTATCCATAGGGTAAAATGCACTATTTAGAGGCAAATTTCAATTTAAACCACTTAAGTGATAACTTATAAGGGTTCTTAAATAAAGTGTCTTAAAAATTGATATATATATCATTTTTCTTCTGTATATTCCATGATGTCACCTGGTTGGCAATCGAGTAACTTACATAAAGTTTCGATATTTTCCCAAGATATCGGTTCACCTTTTCTTAATTTTTGTATAGTTGATTCTGCTAATATTTTATCTTTTCTAAGTTTATAAGTTGTATATCCTTGATTTTTTAAGTTGTCTAGGACATTTATTTTATATATTAATGGCAATTTATCACCTCCGTACTTTATAGTATATCATTTTTATACACGAACTATAATGTACATTATACACGAAAAAGTGTGTATGTTTTTGGTTAATATAACAGTTACATATACACGAAATAAGGTGTATAATACATACATAAGCAACATACAATCCAAAACAAGAATAGAGGTGAGAGTGTGACGTTACTATCTAACAGATATGCAATAGTATACAGTCACAAAGGATATGACATCTGTACATTAAAGGCGGCTTGTCCAACACGAGGGGATAGCATGGCATATGTTATAGATAGTGTAGAGTTTCAAGGGCAAGAGTTCAATGATGTAACAGATGCAATTGTAGCCATTAATACAAAAAAGGAAAAATATGGAGGACAAGTATTGTGAGTAAAATCTTATGTAATGAATTTGAAAAGGAAAAGGAATATCTGTTTGGAGAAGAATTTGGAATTACTAAGGAAATGGAACGTCAACGAATTGAAGACAATTTATATGGAACTATTGAATTTTTGGATGATTTATCGTTGCTGCATAAACCTCATAAATATAAAGTACTGGAATATTTTCCACAAGGAAAACCAGAGCCATATAAACCACGGATATATGAAGTTGAAAATCTTACTTTAGAATGCGAAGATGGAATGGTCTTCGGCGGAATAAAAAGTGGAAACTGTATACCCGAAGAGGTTGGCAATTGTGTATTGTCTGGATTTCTAGAAGAAAATATATTAGATATCGGACACCAATCATGTTTTAATTATATAACAATTAGTTTTGATGATGGTTTTATTAGAATACACTATTAATCCTTGACGATTTATTGGACACTCAATTATGGGTGTCCTTTTTTGATGATAAAAGAAAGGAAATTATATGAATATAGAAGAATATAAAATGACCTTTGACAATCCTTCTAAATGGTTTGTAGAAGAGGTTAATAAGGGATATCATAAACATAGAATTGCAAATGTAATTGCCAATAGAGATTATCTATCTGGGCAGCATAAGATTCTATTGAAAGAAGATGCTACCTATAAAGGAAAAGAATTGATTACAAGAAAGACGATCATTAATTATGCGAAAACAGTATTGAATTTTCATAATACATATTTATTAGGTAAACCAGTTTCATTAACTGGTGACGCAGAAATAAAAAAGAATTTTAATGATATATATAAGTTGGGATTATACAATACCATTGATTATCAAATATTAGACAGAGTTAATAAATTTAGTGATGCTTATGAAGTTGTATATATGGACGGGAATAAGATTAAAAGTAAGGTACTTGATAGTGCTGATGGTTATCCTGTATATGATGATATGGGAAATTATATTGCTTTTATTGAACATTGGACGGATATCTATTCCAGTATTAGTTATTACAACGTGTATTATCCTAACTATGTAGAATGCTGGAGTAATGATGGTGGTAACGAAACTTTAATTGAAAGTAAGATCAATGTGTGTGGATTGCCTATACATTACCATAACTTTAATGATAGTGATTATCATTTTGGAGAAAGTTTATTGGTTGATATTAAACCGTTATTAGATGAATTAGAAGATATCCTTTCTAAGATGGGTGATGCTATTTATGTGAATAGTTTGAATCCAATGCCAGTTGCAATTGGTCAAAGAATAGAAAATACTATTCCTGCTGATGCTACAGGTTATGTATTAAATCTTGATAATGGTGATTATAAAGTAGTATCTACTATGATGGATTACAATACAATTAAGTTATATCTTGATAATATAAAGGAAATGATTAATCAAGTTGGTTGTATTCCTAGTGTATTGGGTACTGGTAATATTGCTAATGTATCAGAAGTATCTTTGAAAATGCTATTTCATATGGCTAATATTAAAGCACAAGAAACAGAGAAGTGGCTTAATATTGGTATGCAAGAGCGGTTTAAGAAGTTCAAACAGATTCTAAGTATGCAAGGTATTAAGGTTGAGGGAGATATTGATATTGAATATAATCTTAGTATTCCTGTGGCTACCGATGAAGTTGTGGCTAATCTGAAAGCAATGCAAGAAATGGGTGCTATTTCTGTGGAAACTATCATGGAAAAGAGTGAGTTAATAAAGGATGTAAGCGTTGAAAAGACAAGGTTAGAGGGTGAAAAAGGAACGGTGTTATAGTTGGGGTAGAACAGGAAGATGATAATGATTATTAATTAGGTAATAATATTATACACATGTATAATAATTCGATATTTATACATTATACTTGTAATATATAAGCAAAAGCATTATAATTCTTATGATAAATGCTGGATTTAAGAATTTAAACCAATAATTAAATATACATAAATATCGTATAAAAGCAAGATTTTATACATTTTTTAGGAGAATAATATACATTGGGAAATTGGAGTAGTATTGGAATCGCTCAAAGGTGCATGGTTGACACGTTTGTTGGGCGTTTGGATAAAACGAACTATACGGTAAACAATAATTTAACGAATAGTTTAACTAGTTAATTTTGTAAGGGGAACGGAATTTCGTTACCCCTTTTCTCAAGAGGTCGTTTTATCTAATCACTTTTTACCCCACCAAGAAAATATGTATCCACCAAGCCAAAGGAAGATATGGTGTAACCTAAGTGAAACACTTTCACATAGAAATCTTATGTTTAATCTGAACCTAAGTTCTTTTAAATCACTTAGGAAATCCCATTTATCTCATAGTCCAATTTTCGTCCGTGAGAATCCACGTACCACTAAACTGATTTTTGGCTATACTTCTTGTTTTAATGGTGGTAAAATATTCCTATATAAAACAAAAGGAGGGTGTATAAATGGCTTTAGTCGCATGTGAAGAATGTGGGAGGGAAATTTCAGATAGGGCAGAAAGTTGTCCTCATTGTGGATGTCCTATTAGTAAGTTGAGTGATAAAGTAACTAGCATTAATATGTATACATATAATGGTCAAACGTATGATATTTCAGAGGTATATTATTATCTCAATCAGAAAAAGTTAGTACTAGCAATTAAAGTATTTAGGGAGTTAACAAATGCTAGTTTAGTAGAGGCAAAAAATATCGTAGAAATTTTAGATAATAAACCTAATAAACCAACTGGGAGTTATACTATTAAATGTCCTAAATGTGGTTCTACTGATTTCGATATGGTAAAACGAAATTGGAGTGCTTTGACTGGTTTTATGACAAATAAAGTAGATAGAGTTTGCAGAGTATGTAAATATAAGTTTTAGTAATTAATAGTATCCAATAGGTGCCGGTCAATCCGATGCCTTTTTGTTGTCCACAACGGATACACATAATCAGAAGGGAGCGTGAGTCATGACAATATTAGAAAGGTTAAAATTAGAATTATCCAATAAAGAATATCTTGCAGATGGAGAATATACCCAGTTTCTTAAAGAAAACGGCTTTGATGTAATAATCATGCCAGATTACGATAAAGCCACAATGCAGAAAGAGTTATTATTTACTGTAGTTGATATATTAGAAGTGGTTGCCAATGATGTTGATATTATGCGTAAGGTTGAAACTGAATTTACTACTACATCTGATGCCTATAAATATCTACAGGAACGTATTCAAAATATTAAGGATAGGATTGCAAGTATACCAGATATAGAGGAAGAATATTCTCCATTTAGTTTGATGTATACAAGGAAATGAAACAATTACAATGTTCCTTAATTTCGACATAATATTCTAAACTTTAGAGTTATACTGTAACAGTAACTGTTGGAATATAGAAAAGAAAGGAGTATTGTAATGGCTAATACATATAAATCTGGAGAAAAACCAGGGAAAGGTACATATATTTGTACAAATTGTAATAATGACGTAAATTTAGATGATGAAACTGATACATTACCACCATGCTCTAAATGTAATAATGGTGAATTTACTAAAGCATAGTATTTTTTCGGACAAGGCACTTACACTTCGGTAGGTGCTTTTTTAATGCTCTTGATGTTGGTATAAGATTATGATATACTAGTGCTCAGTTACGAAAAATGTTGTGATTCAGTTACGATATACATGAAAATAATTAACTACTAATTTTTGCAAAAGTCATAACTGAGAGAAAGAACAAAAATGCTAAAAAACCCAGTAAAAAAAAGACATCAAATACTTCCAAAAGACATTAGATTTATTAGATGAAGATGATGATGTACAAGCGGTTTACCATAACTGGGATGAATAATTAATAAAGCTTTAATTAAAATTAATATAATGCAATACAGAGACAATCTCAAAACATTGTGTGGTAGTGGTGAATATGAAATTTCACCATTGTCATATAATAGATTGAGATTGTTTTTTACTTTCGTGATTATTTTATATTAAATAGTGAAAGTTTTCCATTGACTGTGATGGTAATATTAAGAAAGTTTTAATAATAGATATAGAAAGTATGGATGTATAATAAATGTAAAGAAAACTTTTATCTAATAAATTGGATTACAGTAATTATTAAGTTACAGAAAGGAATATTGAATGAGAAAAAATAAAATTAGTTACACAATAACATGGCTTATGGTCATGGTAATGCTTTGCAGCTGTATAATGAATGGTTCATTAACAAAAGCAAAGGCAAGCGGCCCTAGTAAATATGGTGTTCTGATTGGAGATGCAAAAGGAAAATATACATTCTATGATTGGAATAGCAAGAAAGGTACACAAAGAATTATAAAAAAATCATCAAATATTATGCTACCTTTACGGAAAACATGTAGTAACTTATCGAATATAAAGTATACATATAATTTTAACACAAATAAAGCAACTGTAACAAACACCAAGACTGGTAAGAAAATTGTTTTCGTGAAAGATAGTAAGACTGCTTATACCTATACTAGTAGTAAATCAAAGGCAAAAAAGATTACATTAAAATATAAGATGTACTTAGATAAGGAAAGTAACGCTGCGATGGTAGAGGCAAGTGCTTTATCTTATGTGCTCTCTGCAAAGAGTGGTTATCATTTGTATTCAAGTAAATCAACTTTAAAAGATGCAGGCTATTCTACAAGTCAGTATGCTGGTGTTATAGTATTAAATCCGTATAAGAAGGTAAGTGACTTACCAGATGCAACGAAAGTAAAATACATAAGTGAAAAGACAGCAAGTAATGTTAAGAAGGTTACTATACCGGAAGGATATTCAGTTGCACAGGTGTTTGAACTCCTTGTTAGTAAAGGGGTATGTGCTTCAGAAAAAGCCTTATTTGGTGCAGCACAAAATACGGATTTCTCGAACTATACGTGTATTGCCAATCAACTAGAGAAAGAAAATCGTTGTTTTACCTTGGAAGGGTATCTATACCCTGATACCTATGAATTTTACGGAAACAGTAATCCTGTGGATGTCCTTAAAAAAATCCTTACGAATACGGATAAGAAATTAACTGAGGAATATTATACAGGTGCAGAAGAGTTGGGATATTCTCTTGACGAGATTATTACGATTGCATCAATTATTGAAAAAGAGACTGGTAAAGATGAAGAACGAGCAAAAGTTGCATCGGTACTATATAATCGACTAAATATAGGAATGAAATTACAATGTGATGCTACAATCAATTATATAGAAAAATACGTAAAGCCATATATCACAGGTGATATTAATCGATATAATCAATATTACAATACGAGAAAGTGTAATGCATTACCTGAAGGACCAATTACAAACCCTGGTAAAAAAGCAATCCAAGCAGCATTGAATCCTGCTGATACGGAGTACTTTTATTTTTGCTCTGATGATGATGGAAATTATTATTTTTTTGAGACATATGAAGAGCATCTAGAGTTTTTAAATTCTTTAGAAGATTAAGTCAAATAGATCTTAGAGGTTAACTAAGAAGTTATGATAAAGTATTTTATGTTTAACGTTCAATTATTATAATACACAAGTACTACTAAAGGATAATTGCATAGGTAATATGTACTATTCTTGCGATATATATCAGAATGATATCATTAATATAGATGAGGAGGAATTGATATGTATTGTAGGCGTTGTGGGAAAGAATTAAATGGTAAACCAAACTACTGTAGATATTGCGGAAGTCAATTAACCTCTGAAAACTTAGAAAACAAGAATTCATTTACTTCTGTAAATGAGCAAATAAGTGAAACATTACAAGAAAATGATTTAAAGCAAGAAAAGAAGAAATTACAAAGAGAGACAATGCTATTTACTGCATTTTCAATCTTTGTTATAGTAGTTTTTATTCTTAGTATAATAATAATACAAATCAACCCTTCTCTTGTACAGCAAGATAAAAGCGAAAAATCAAATTGGTCTGAAGAATTAACAGATGATACAAAGCAAGTTGGTAACATCGAAGAAGATAATGAATATACGAATAACGCGAGAGAAGAGGAATTAAAGTTAGGAAGCGCCAAGGTTTTAGAAGGGGATACTATATTAGTGTCTGTCTTTGTTGATATTAAAGGTGATAAATGGACAGAAGAAGAAAAGAAATATTGTAAAGATTCCTTAGAAGAAGCTGTTACTTGGATTGAAAAACAGGGAGAGATTTATGGTAAACAGATTCATTTCATATATGATATGAATCCAGAATCTGATTTATTATATTACCAATCAATTGATTTTGCGGTGGAAAGTGACACTGAAGATACTAATCAATATGATTATTATCGTTATAATAAGTTATGGATTCAAGAAAATCTTGATATAAAATCTATTAATAAAAAGTATGGTACGAATAGTGTTGGATATTTATTTTTCTTAAAAGATGAGGGGACCTCCTATACGTATTCTCATTATTTAGAAGATAAGAATTACAACAAAGAAGAGATGTGTACCATTTATCTTGATGATTCCAGCAAGTATGGGGTTTATGAGAATCCTGCCACTTATGCACATGAAATATTACATCTGTTTGGAGCTTTGGATTTATATGATGGTGCTTGTCCGGAAGATGTCAATGAATATGTGATAGATACGTATCCTTATGAGATCATGTTAAGTACGTATCATGAAACATTAATGCCCAATGAAAACGCTGAGGTAAAGATGATTTCTCCAATTACTGCCTATATGTTAGGTTGGGTTGATGATATTAATGAGTTATATACATTCCCAGAGATGGAAAGAGAAGAAGAAGCGTGCTTTTCAGTAAATGATTTTGATGGGTTTTATTTTGAGAATAAAGAAAGCAAGGAGTAATAAGAGAGAATCCTAATCATTCATAGACTAGTAATAAAATGAATATAAGGCTTAACATGTCTAGGAATAGAAAAATAAGGAATACTAAATTATAAGTAGTATTTTTAAAGTATATTTTATATAATTAAGGAGAGTATTATATGCGAATTCCTAGACATGTGGGAATAATCCCAGACGGTAATCGAAGATGGGCTAAAGGACAAAGTATGGATAAGAAAGATGGCTATCGACATGGTTTGAATCCAGGCTTAGAGGTTATGAAAGAAGCAATGCGATTTGGTGTTAAAGAGCTTACGTATTATGGATTTACAGTAGATAACTGTAAACGTCCAAAAGAACAAATCAAAGCATTTCAACAAGCTTGCATCGATGCAGTTAAATTAATTGAGAATGATGCGGTATCTTTATTGGTTGTTGGTAATACGGAGTCTAAGTTCTTCCCGGAGGAATTATTATCCTATACCAAGAGAAATGAAGAGGATGAGTCTAAGATGAAGGTAAATTTCTTGGTGAATTATGGTTGGGATTGGGACTTGCGTAATGGATTTTCTTCAAAAGAGATATCTAGAATGGATATGATTATTCGTTGGGGTGGCATGTGTCGATTGTCGGGATTTCTCCCTATTCAGTCGGTATATGCTGATTTTTATGTTGTTAAAGATTTGTGGCCAGATTACAGGAATGAACATTTTGAAGAAGCAATCAACTGGTATCAAAAACAAGATGTCACTTTAGGCGGGTGATAGTACTCAGGGCGACAACGCCATTGACCTAACAACGAGAGGAAGATGAGATGGATTTTAAAGAAATGAATTGTCCTTTTTGTAAGGGGCTTTTAAAGGTTCCAACGAACTTAACTACGTGTGTTTGTATGTATTGTGGGAAGAAAATTGAAATTGATATTGTCGATAAAACAGTAGAAAATTGTCATGAATATGAAAACTTATGTGAAATTGCTATGAATCAAGGAGCAAATATTTTGCTAAAGCATCTAGACTTAATGAAATCATTTAAGGCTAATCTATATGAAGATGCTTTCAAAGGTTATCTTGATGAGTGTTTACCAATTATTCAAGCTTTAGATAAAGCATGTGCTAGGTTACCGTATATTGATCGTAATCAGTTATCAAAGCAGGAGTATTCATTAGAAACAGAGCAGCAATTGGTTGATGTCTGGGTAAAACGAGTATTAGATGATATGGAAATTACCTGTAAAATAAAACGTTTTGAAAATGGTAAAAGCTCTAATTCAAGGAAGCTTGATGAAAATCGATTTATACTAGCACTTTACATGGTTCCTATGATACGAGAAACAAGGTTAGAGGTAGCAGAATCTATTGCGGATTCAATCACAATGGAATGGGGGAGACGCTATCCTTTACAGAAATTTAGTAAAGCAGATTATGCAGAGATTAGAGATGGGTTCAAGAAAAGGAAGTTATGTTTCATAACTACTGCGGTTTGTGAATCGTTAGGTAAACCAGATGATTGTAATGAGTTACAATTATTTCGTACATTTCGGGATTCGTATCTTCTTAATACAGAGGAGGGAACGAGTCTAGTTGAAGAATACTATGAAATAGCGCCTTCCATAGTCAATGCAATAAAGGTTCTTGAAGAGCAAGATGAAATCTATATGTCTTTATGGCAGGAGTATCTTGAGCCTTGTTTTAATTATATTAAGATGGGACAAGAAAACGAGTGTAAAAAGATCTATGTTAAAATGGTAAAAACATTGTCAAGGAGTTATTTGTATCAATAAATTCTATTATTGACATGATTTTGCCAAAATATTTTCTTAATATATAGATGTAAAGGCTAATGTTTTTAGGGAATTTAGTCGATAAAATAGATAGCTATGAGTGTGTCCTTTGTTAATACAATTCTTTTATTTGATTTGTTTAAGCAAAGGTTTTTACCTGTTATTCTGCTTTTTTGGAATCAAGGATGTTTCCGAAAAGAATTACAGCGTGTTAAGATTAAGTATGACAGAGGAGGAATTTAAACATGAAAATGCACAAAATCTTTAGAAAGGTGTTAGCGCTGACATTAGTATTGACATTCGTGATGTCTTTCTTTGGTGATAAAGGGATTGAGATAAAAGTGGCGAAAGCTGCAGGAAGTTATAATTTGTATTCTGGATCATCTACAACGCCTGTTAAAGAATTGGTACTGAATGAAGGTGAAGTTGACCTAAGAATATCTTCTTCTGACAATACAACAGCTGGTGTTGATTTTACATGGACTGTTACACCTGATAATGGTGAAGTAGTTGATATTAAAGAGCAAACTGGTACAATTGGTAGTGGAAACATTAGTGGTAAACAAATTAAAATTGCGCCTAAAAGACCAGGGCAAGCTACAGTTACACTTCAATATGATAATAATGGAACGACTAGTACATTAGCATGTGAGATTTTTGTAGGTTTTACAATTGATACTTCAGACAATGCAGCATTCCCAATTAAGCAAAATGATAAAAATAGAGTATTGGTTTTAGATACAAAACAAGGTATGAAATATGCTACTTCATATCTAACAAAACCAACGAATAGTAATTTAAGTTTTGCGTACAATAACGTGAATTATGCTATGACATGGACAACCTCTAACAGCCGTGTTGCAGAAGTGGATAATGTAGGGAATATAACAGCCCAAGGCGCAGGTTATTGTACTATAACAGGTAAGGCTGTTACAAAATCCAATTCAGGAAAGGTTATTAGTGATACTATTGATGTACTGGTATTACCACATGGGTATAGTTCGCAATCGATTACTGATGCATCGGAAATTATTACAGACTACCAGAATGCACATGTTTTCAAACCGTATCAAACTATAGGGGATCAGTTCTATGTTAACTCCACAGTAGCTTCTGAGTTACACTTTAAGATTTATCAACGTAAAGGTGATGAAGTTATTGATACGGCAGCGCTTGCTACAATGAAAACAACTGATAAGGTTGATCTAGCTGTGGATACAGTTTCCAATAAGGTTAGTATTAAATCTTCATCAAAAGCTGGTCGATATTATATGAATACATATATCGGCGATGGTGGTACAGGAAAAAAGGAAATCATTAATGAAAACTATTTATATAATGATGGATACCCATATCA
>NZ_CBDLAM010000004.1:44298-47149 GCF_965301125.1 Anaerosporobacter sp.
TATCATATGTACTTTGATATACCAATCCATTTCAATAATATAGATGATACGGGATCTGGAACTATCCGTATGAATGTAAATGACGTATATAGCTTGATGGATAATTCTAATATTCAGCAATTAAGTCATTTTACTATTGATGTTCCTACTGCTTATCAAACGTATCTTTCTTATTCAAATGGCGAATTAACGGCACTCAAAGAAGGTACTGCTGAAATTAGGATGACTTTAAAGAATGCTTATGCAGATTTATATAAAGAAGCAGCAGGTGTAACATATACATTAAAAGTTGAAATTGCAGATGGCCTTAAGTTAAATGTTACAGAAGCTAATATTCCAGTAGGCTCTAATGTACTGCAATTGAAAGTTACAAACAATAATATTGCAGATATTACATGGACTTCAAGTAATAAATCAGTTGTTACAGTAGATGCAGATGGTAATTTAACTGGTGTTAAAGATGGTGAAGCTGAGATTGTTGCATCAGCCGTAGTTAACGGTATTGTAAAGAGAGCGGTTTGTAAGATTTATGTATATTCATCGGCAAGTAAGATAACAATTTCACCGTCTGAATTATCACTATTTGTTGATGATGTTAAAACAGTGAAAGCAGTTTTTGAACCAGCAGGAGTTACCAGTGTAGATTTACGATGGATTTCTCTAGATGAAAGCATTGCAACTGTTAAAGCTGAAACAGGAAGCACAAGAATTGCTAACGTTACAGGTAAAAAAGCAGGTGAAACATTAATCATGGCAGTAAGCACCAATAATATTGTTCTTGGTACTTGTAAGGTTACTGTTACAGAAATTATATCAGAAATCACTTTATCTGAATCTAAGGTAGAAGTTCCGTTATCACAGGGAACTTATACAATTACTGCTACTGTAAAACCTACAACAGCAAGTGCAAAGGATATTGTTTGGTCATCTAGTAATACTAAAGTTGCTACAGTAGAGGGTGGCAAGTTAAAATTATTATCCGCTGGTGAAACAGTTATCTCTGCGGCTGCACCAGGAACTAACGCAGAGACCAAATATTGTCATGTTAAAGTTACGGAATCTGTAACAGGATTAAAATTGTCATCTACCGAAAAAGTGGTATATATGGGTGAGACCGAAACAATTGGATATACGGTATTACCAACAACAGCAGGTAATAAGAAAGTTACATGGTCATCAACTAAACCTTCAGTAGCTACTGTTAATGCAACAACTGGCTTGATTACACCAGTAGCAGTTGGTGAAACAACAATTATTGCAAAAACAGTTGAAGGAAACTTCATGGGTACTTGTACTGTATATGTAAAGGAACTAGCCAAAGAAATTTTCATTGATGTAAGAGATGTTGTCGTTAAAGTAGGAGAGAGTTACCAAATTCCATACAAGTTAAATCCAACTACAGCTACAGATGCCACTATTACTTGGACATCAACAAATAAGGCTGTAGCTACAGTAACAGCTAAGGGTGTTGTTAAAGGTGTAGCCCAAGGATCTACTATTATTATGGCGAAACTATCCAATGGTGAAATTGCATACTGTAACGTAGTAGTAGAAGAAGCCGTAACAGGATTACAGCTTAATTATGAAAAGAAGACTATTTATGTAGATAAGACATTTACATTAAAGGCAACTGTTAAACCAAATGGTGCCACAAATTCAGGTGTAACCTTTTCATCTTCAAACAAAAAGGTTGCTACCGTATCTTCAAAGGGTAAAGTAACTGGTAAGAAAGCAGGAACTGCAATTATTACCGTTACATCAAAAGAAGGTGGATATAAAGAACACTGTGTAGTTACAGTTAAAAAGCATGTTACAAAAATTAAATTAAATTATAGTAGTTACAAATTAGGGTATAAGAAGTCTGTACAATTAAAAGCAACAGTTACTACAACAGCTTCTAATAAGAAATTAAAATGGACTTCAAGTAATCCATCTGTTGCAACAGTAAGCTCATCTGGTAAAGTTAAAGCTAAGAAGTATGGTACAACAACAATAACAGCGGCAGCTACGGATGGAAGTGGTGTTAAGGCTACCTGTAAGATAAGAGTAGTACGACTGGTAACTAAAGTAAAGTTAAATCGTTATTCAATGACAATAGTTGCGGGGAGAAAGGCTACTTTAAAAGCTACGATAACACCTAAGAACGCAACCTATAAGACAGTTACTTGGTCCTCTAGTGATAAATCCATAGCAACAGTAGATTCAAGAGGTACTGTATTTGCTTTAAAACCAGGTATTGTATATATAACTGCTAAAGCAAAAGATAGTAGTAAGAAAAAAGCAGTTTGCCGTGTAGAAGTAAAAGAAGCAGTTAGTGCTTCCAACATTACAATTATCACTGATGATGTAGTATTAGCTGTAAATCAATCGAAGGTAATGCCTAAGTCTATTACGCCTCCTACAAGTACAGATAGCGTAACTTGGCAGTCTGATAATGAATATGTGGCAACAGTTAATAAGTCAACAGGTAAAGTAACTGGTAAGCATCCAGGAACTTGTACAATAACGGCTTACACAAGCAGTGGTAAGATGGATACTGCTACTGTAACTGTATTAGGTATTAGTAGAACATCTCTTACTTTAGAACAATATTCAAAACATCAGCTTTATCTCGAAAGTGTTTCTACTGGTGTGACATGGGAATCTACAAATGTAAATGTAGCAACTGTGGATAACAAAGGTAATGTAGTTGGAAGAAAAGCAGGTACTGCTACGATTATTGCAACATATAGAGGCACGAAGTTCTCTTGTAAAGTTAAAGTAAAGAAAATTAAGTAATATTAAATAAGTAATTGTAGGAAATAGGTCTGTGTTAGTTTGACTAATGCAGACCTATATGTTATTATTATAG
>NZ_CBDLAM010000004.1:47159-48284 GCF_965301125.1 Anaerosporobacter sp.
GTAGTAATTATTGGGTAAATATAGTAGATGAGGTATAAGTAATAATTAATAAGAAAAGTTGAAAAGCTATTTTTTCAACGGAGGGATATGTGCTAAGCGCGTCTTCAGGCATTGGAAAGGAGAATTTTTATTATGGATAATAATCAAAACTCGAATTCAAGAGAAAATAATGATTACGTATTTAATTTCTACACGTCAGGAAGTGCAGATGGAGCAAGAGAACCTAAGAAAACAACAAACAGCGGTTTTTCTATGGACGGTTCTAACTACAATTTAAATGGTTCATCTAACACAAATAACACTAATAATGGATATAGTAATCAATTTAACAATCAATATAGCAACTATGGTAATGGAAGTGCATCATACGATGCATATGTAATGCCATCTTCAACACAGAATCTAGAAGTAAAGGTTCAGAATGTTATGGCAAAAACATTTGCATTCATGTTCGCGGTACTATTAATTACTGCATTTTCAGCGTATGAAACTGCAAATTCCAACCTTATCTATAGTTTAATTGAGTCTACTGGACGTTGGTATGCTGTTATAGGTTTAGAAATTGTAACAGTTATCTTGGCACAAGTAGCTATGAAGAAAAACAAGGTCGCTCTATCTGCGATTATGTTGATAGCCTACTCAATTGTAAATGGTATGACTTTATCAATAATATTCTTAGCTTATGAATTGGGATCAATTGTAACAATGTTTCTTTTAGCTTCTGCAGTATTTGGAGTTATGGCATTATTCGGTCTGGTTACCAAACGTGATTTAAGCCCATTAGGTAGCGTTGGTATTATGGCTTTAACTGGAGTTATTTTGCTATCAATTATTAATATTTTTGCAAAAAGCAGTTCATTAGGTTTAGCGGTTGCTGCTATTGGATTGGCAGTATTTATTGGATTGACAGCATATGACGTTCAGAAAATCAAAGCAATAGCAAGACAAAATACGAATCATTCTACGACTGTTTTAGCTATGTTTGGAGCGTTAATGTTATATCTTGATTTAGTTAATATTTTCTTATATTTACTTCGTCTTTTCGGAAAAAGTAATGATTAAGATTTATTATTAAGTTAAATAGAATAAAATGGTAAGGGGCGAGAATGTCACGGAAGAAGGGGG
>NZ_CBDLAM010000005.1:0-47147 GCF_965301125.1 Anaerosporobacter sp.
GTATATAATAGTATACCAAGCTAATCCCTATCGGTAAATTAATTTATTATACATTGTAGTAGTATAGCACATCTCATTTATAATTGTATAGACAAGGTTTGGATGCTATATATCATTTCCCTTTAGATTGTTAAGGTTGATTCCTTTGTTCTGCTTGTATTACCAGTTAATTATGTTATAATAATAAAAGATTATGGAAATAAAGCTGAGTAACGAAATAGTTACAATATTATTATGTTAAAGGAGTTATTCTAAGATGAATCTAGTAACAATTAGAGAGTTATACAAAGAAAAAGATAAATTCATCGGCCAAACTATTGAGGTAGGCGGATGGGTTAGAAGTATTCGTGATTCAAAAACATTCGGATTTATCGTTGTTAATGATGGAACATTCTTCGAAACATTACAGATCGTGTACAGTGACAAATTAAGCAACTTTGCTGATATTTCTAAACTGAATGTCGGTGCGGCTATTATTATCAAAGGACAACTTGTTGCAACACCTCAAGCAAAACAACCTTTTGAAATTCAAGCTGAGGAAATAGAGATTGAAGGTGCTTCTGCTCCTGAATATCCACTTCAAAAGAAAAGACACACCATGGAATACTTAAGAACTATCTCTCACTTAAGACCAAGAACGAATACATTCCAAGCAGTATTTCGTGTACGTTCTCTTATCGCATATGCAATTCATCAATTCTTCCAAGAAAGAGATTTCGTCTATGTTCACACTCCATTAATCACAGGTAGTGACTGTGAAGGTGCGGGTGAAATGTTTAGAGTTACTACTCTAGATATGAATGATGTTCCTAAGAATGATGACGGAAGTATTGATTACTCACAAGATTTCTTTGGTAAAGAAACTAACCTAACTGTAAGTGGTCAGTTAAATGGTGAAACTTATGCTATGGCATTCCGTAACATCTATACTTTCGGACCTACTTTCCGTGCTGAAAATTCTAACACAACAAGACATGCTGCTGAGTTCTGGATGATTGAACCAGAAATCGCATTTGCAGACTTAAAAGATGATATGATTCTTGCTGAAAGCATGATCAAATATGTAATCAATTATGTACTTGAACATGCACCAGAAGAAATGAATTTCTTCAACTCATTTATCGATAAAGGCTTAATCGAACGTTTACAACATGTTGCATCTTCTGATTTTGGACATGTTACTTATACAGAAGCAATTGAAATTCTTGAAAAGAATAACGACAACTTCGACTATAAAGTATCATGGGGTTGTGATTTACAAACAGAACATGAAAGATACCTTACTGAAGAAATATACAAAAAGCCAGTATTCGTAACAGATTATCCAAAAGACATCAAAGCTTTCTACATGAAACTTAATGATGATAACAAAACAGTTGCTGCTATGGACTTACTTGTACCTGGTATCGGTGAAATCATTGGTGGTAGCCAAAGAGAAGACAACTATGATAAATTAGTTGCTCGTATGAATGAATTAGGATTAAAAGAAGAAGATTATGACTTCTACTTAGACCTTAGAAAATACGGTTCAACTAGACATGCTGGATTTGGTCTTGGATTTGAAAGATGTGTTATGTACTTAACAGGTATGACAAACATCCGTGACGTAATCCCATTCCCAAGAACAGTTAACAACTGCGAATTATAAGATATACGTATATCGCTTGAACAATAGAAAGTAATCTACTTGAACTTTCTATTGTATATAGACAAGGACAATTATAAACCAATTATAGTTTGTAATTGTCCTTTTTTTTAATATATAATTCATAAGTATAATTAAGAAATAAAATACGTTCATTATCTTCTATCATCGACATACCATCAGTAAGAAGGTCATACCAAAGTGTCTTAACTTGCTTGTATCTGTGTATCAGTAAAGTAAATAAGCAAAACTCTAAATCACCTAAATTTGCTTCTTAGATACGTACTATAACTAAGAAACAATAGCGAAACATCTATAGTACTTCTTAGTGGGTACTTAGGCAACATAGCAAGGTGAGCCATGGATGGCGAGCCAGCCTGAGCTGAGGCAGGAGCCGAATCGAAGGCGGTTGCGTATCATTTGTACGCCTGTATTGTAACCGCTTAGAAGTACTTAGATGTGTAGCGTGTTTTGTGTTATAGAACGTAGCTAAGAAGCCTTATTACTGTAGATAGAGTTTTGCATCACAACCTAAAATACACAGATTATTTTAGTAATACTTCACCTGAATCTCTTTCCCCATCTTCTTCATATATTCTTTCAACTGCGCAATAAGATGCATACGAATACTAAGGTCAAATGGGAGATTAGGATTTTGATGAGCAACATTAATGGCTTTGCCTACAAACAGCTTCAACGAGGTACATTCTTCAATTAATACCTTAGCCAACTTTGATCCACCATTCTCCTTATCTAATTCCATGAAGAAATTCTCATCGATATCTTCTTCTACATATTCTTTCAAGAGAGATACCGCTCGATTTAGAGTTAATACCCCTTCTGTCACTAATTTAAAACCATCAATATGGGCGATTGGTGGAATATCTGGATCAACATAGTTTAGAGAAGTCTTAATCTCCCTATTCAAAACACGGGATACAATATTGGCACTTGTACCACCACACACAATTCTTTGGGCATCTTCACTCATGAAGTCCCTTATTAATACCTCATCATCCTCTTTTCTGCTAGGTGGTCCTGTGAAGATATGGACAACCTTCTTATCAATAATCCTTGCCACTGCTATGGTTGTATCATCACCTGGTGTTTGCATATATAAATCATCACATGCCTTACTAAGGATTGATGCTAATCTTGATGCAGATAGAGTCTTCTTCGTAGACTCAAGAGTATATTCAGCCATATGCTCCCAGGTCCAACCAAAATTCAAAACCTGCCCTACACCAGCATGAATTACACCATCACTCATAAGCACAAAACAATCATTTAATTTGACATCAAATCTACATTCCCTAATCTTTTTATCTGCTATAATTCGCTCTGTGAATGGAAGACGAATTATTGTTTCATCTCTTATAAATACACAACTTGGATTATCAAATTCAACTAGATATGCCTTACCATCTTGAAAAATCTGTAGGATACTAAATGTAGAATATGCCACTTGTCTCACTTGACATACTGGTAAGGTTTTTACAATTGTCTCCACACATTCATCAATCTTCGCACCATTTAAGAACATAGTACCTAATATTTTAGACGTTAAGGTAGCAAGAATATTTGCCTTCACACCACTTCCCATACCATCTGCTAAGATAATAATATAGGAGTTTTCCGTCTTTAATATTTCAACCTTATCACCGCATAATTCCTCATGGTGTTTATTCAAACTCTTATAGGATACATCTACGCTAATACTCATATCGTTCTTCCCTCCTGCTGCAAAGTCAATGGTTACATCGATTTAAGTCGACTATGCGATTTGAATCAACCTTTGGCTTATTCTTCTCCGTCATTCAATATGGTATCTCTTAATTTTGTCAGCGTTACTTTCGTCTCCGCTGTAGTTTCACCTAATAATCCAGCAATTTGCTGTGCCACTAACATCTGTTTATCAATTACTCTTTGCGCCATCTCAATTGTCTCAACTTTCACTCTATATGTCTGTTGCTTCTTCTCTTCATCTCTAGTAACATCTTGAAAAATACCCAATACATTATTCAATTCTTCGATGTAAACAATATTCTGTAAAGTAAATAACTTACGATCTGAATAATCTACCTTCTTACCATAAATATTTTTATGGGTCAACATTACCTCTTCAAAGTCTGTATGATCAATGAATTCATATAGATATCTATTAAGAGCTTCTGCCCTTGTCACATGAAAATATTTCGTAGCTGCCCCAGAGAACTCTACTATCCTCATATCAGCATCTACTACAATTATTATATTTGGTGTCGTGTCTAGTACAATGTTAGCCATAGACTGCGCTTTCTCATGCATATATGGTATACACATCGTAAGTTCCGCTTTCCCTTGATATACGGCAATTGCTTTATCCCTGCACGTTGGATAACCACAGGCACCACAATTTAATTCTTGATCCTTTTTCACTTTCCCAGTTTTCTTTAATATCTTCTTTAATTCTTCTTCTGATGGCATAGATTCTTCGGGTGCACGATTTTTAAAACTCTTCGCCAAAGACTCAATGCTCATACTATGAAACTCTTTCTGTTTTGGAGGTTCCTTTTTAATAGATTCCTCCATATCTAACTTTACTTTAAATCGAGATATATCATCTCTATTTACCGCTGTCCCCTTAATGCAACCACCATTGCATATATTAGCTTCAATAAAACAGCCTTCTACTTCTCCACGCTCCATACTCGCAAACAACTCCATACAATTCTTAATACCGTGTACATAGAATTTACGATATTGTTTAACATCTACTCCCTCTTCCATTGCTATAACCGAACTAATTATTCCGCTACTAATAGGGTAAAGGCGATTCACAGCTGGATTGCTATTATCAAACTCCCTTGGCTCCAAATCCTTTATGTGAATCCCTTCATTTGCTAACCACTCTTCAATTTCTTCAAAATTAATAACTGCATCTATGTATCCTCTTGTCCTTTCATCCCCTTCGGCTTCTCGCTTCTTTGCCATACATGGACCAAGAAATACCACCTTAACCTCCTCTCCTAAAACCTCTCGAATCATCTTACCATGTGCAATCATTGGCGATACAACTGGTGCCATCTCTCCTACCAAACTTGGATAATAGATTTCAATTAAATCGTTAGCACTTGGGCAACTTGTTGTAATGATATTACGCATCTTACCTTCCCTTATCAATCTCTCGTATTCATTAGTAACATAGACCGCTCCTTCAGCTGTCTCACGTACTTGATAAAAACCCAGCTTCTTAAGCGCTGTAACTATCTGTCCAGTACTATGATATTTCATAATACCTACATAAGAAGGAGCTATGGATATAACCGTCTTATAACCGTCAGCAATGTAATCTTTCACTTTCTCTAAATCACTAATGAATGTCTTGGCATTTTGTGGACATGCTTCTAGACAATGACCACACAGAATACACATATCATTCATAATCTGTGCCTGTTCGTTCTTAACTTGTATTGCTTTCACTTCACAAGTCCTAACACATTTATAGCAGTTTTTACATTTTGCTTCTTTAAAACCAATTACATTCATAGCGCCACCCTTTCTTATGCCAGCCTATTCAGAATTTGTTCCAAGAAGAATTGTTCCACCGTTGACGGACTAAGAGAAAACAACTCTTCATCAATCTTCACACATACACCGTTTACACATTCACCCATACAGAATGAACCACGTAGTTCAAGCTCGTTTTCCAAACCTTTTTCGTGTAGTAATTGTTGTAACTTTTCTATAATTTCCCGTGAACCTTTCAGATGACAGGAACTTCCTATACAAACGGTAACAATCATATTCCTACCTCCTAGGTCAGGTTAATGGTGCCTCTTTGGCACCATCAACCTGTTAACTTGTAACCGAATCGTTACATAGTATTAATATTTCTCACGATAAGTATAGTGTGTATGTAATTGATGATGTGCGATTTCACTACCTGGCTCTTTATAGTACTTAACATAAAGAGCTTTAATTGCAGGATTTTCATGTGATTTTCTAATCGTCTTAGCTTCATCAATATGGTAAGTTGCATTGGTACGTGCCTTTAATATCTCGCCATCACCATGATGATATGGTTGACCACCACCACCAATACAGCCACCTGGACAGGCCATTACTTCAACCGCATGAAGATTTCTAGGATTACCACTCTTAATCTCTTCCATAACTTTTCTAGCATTAGACAGACCATGTGCAACTGCAACATTAATATCCTGACCTGCAATAGTAACTGTTGCAACTTTCAAGCCATCGAATCCTCTAACTGTTTCGAACTCAACGTTTGACAAAGTCTTCTTCTCTAACTCCTCGTATACTGTTCTTAGAGCTGCTTCTAATACACCACCTGTTACGCCAAAGATTACTGCTGCTCCCGTTGACTCTCCTAACGGACTATCGTAATCACTATCAGGAAGATTAGAGAAATCTATATTCGCCATCTTAATCAGACGTGCTAATTCTCTTGTTGTAAGAACTACATCAACATCTGGATTACCATCTTCTTTCAATTCCTCCCTGTCTGCCTCGATTTTTTTGGCAGTACAAGGCATTACAGACACAACGAACATCTTTTTACGATCAATTTGTAATTCCTCAGCAAAATAATTCTTAGCGACCGCACCAAACATGCCTTGAGGAGATTTTGCTGAAGATGGCAAATCTAGCATATCTGGATAATTTGATTCATAAAAATTCACCCAACCAGGACAACATGAAGTTAATAATGGTAATGCTGCTTTCTCACCATTTAAGAATTTAGTGAGTCTATCGATTAATTCTGCTCCCTCTTCCATAATCGTTAAATCTGCTGCAAAATCTGTATCAAATACATAATCTGCACCAAGGTTTTTCAGTGCAGTAACCATTTTTCCAGTTGCATCCGTTCCGGGTTCCATTCCAAACTCTTCACCAATTGCTACCCTCGTAGCTGGTGCTGTCTGAACTACTACTGTCATAGCAGGATCAGCAAGTGCTTTGATCACCTTATCCGTATCGTCTTTTTCCATAAGTGCACCAACTGGACAGACAGCTACACATTGCCCACAACCAACACAAACCGTATTATCTAAGGACTCACCAAATGCAGTTCCAACAACAGCTTCAAATCCACGATCTACACCTGATAACGCATGAACAGATTGAATATCGGAGCACATCTTCTCACAACGTCTGCACATAATACATTTGGACATATCACGTACGATTGCTTTACTTATCTGCACTTCATATTCAGATTGTGCTTTTCCTGAAAGAGGAATGTCTACCACACCTGCTTTTCTGGCTAAATCCTGAAGTTCACACTTACCAGATTTGGAGCACGTTAAGCAATCATTCGGATGATCGGATATCATTAACTCAATAACCATCTTACGTGCATGTAAAACACGCATACTGCTAGTATTAATAACCATTCCTTCCATTACTGGTGTTGCACATGCAGGACATAGATTTCTTCTTCCCTCCACTTCAACAACACAAACACGACAGGAAGCTGGTTGACATTTATACTCTGTGTTATGTAATTTCATATAACACATTGTTGGTATATCAATACCAATGCTCTTTGCTGCATCTAGTATTGTACTACCTACGGCAGTGCTTACTTGCTTTCCATCTATTACTACATTGATTGTATTATTGTCTGCCAACTCAAATCACTCCTTTCCTTAATCAGCCTTTTGATATCGCACCGAATTTACATTTTTCCATACAAGCTCCACACTTGATACATAATTCAAGGTGAATAACATGTGGCTCCTTAACTTTCCCTTCAATTGCATTATTAGGACAAGTTCTTGCACATAAAGTACAGCCTTTACACTTATCCTCATCAATCTTATAGGACAATAGTTTACGACATACTCCTGCTGGACATTTCTTATCAACTACATGCGCTACATACTCATCATAGAATGCATCAAGTGTTGATAATACTGGATTTGGTGCTGTCTGCCCTAAACCACACAGTGCAGTATCCTTAATAACCTGACTAAGGTCTTTGAGTTCTTCAAGATGTTTCATCTCACCCTTACCTTCACAGATCATAGTAAGCAATTCTAATAACCTTGTTGTACCCACGCGACATGGTGTACACTTTCCACAAGATTCTTCTTGTGTAAATTCTAGATAAAACTTAGCAACTGCTGGCATACAGCTATCTTCATCCATAACAATCATACCACCAGATCCCATCATTGAACCTTTTGCTACTAAGTTATCAAAATCAATTGGAGTATCTAAGTCCTTCTCTGTTAAACACCCTCCAGAAGGTCCTCCTGTTTGAACTGCTTTGAACTTCTTTCCGTCTTTAATACCTCCACCTATATCAAATATAACTTCACGAAGTGTAATACCCATAGGAACTTCAATTAATCCTACATTATTAATCTTACCTGCTAAAGCAAATACCTTGGTACCTGCTGATTTTTCTGTACCAATGGAACGATACCACTCTGCACCATTTAATATAATCTGAGCAATGTTGGCATAGGTTTCAACATTGTTTACATTGGTAGGTTTCTCAAAGAAACCACTCTCAGCCGGGAATGGAGGTTTTGTTGTAGGCTCTCCACGACTTCCTTCCATAGAGTGCAATAATGCAGTTTCTTCACCACATACGAATGCTCCTGCTCCAAAAGTAATTTCAATATCAAAACTAAAATTCGTTCCAAGAATATTGTCTCCTAACAATCCATGGGCTCTTGCTGATTCTATTGCGTTTTCAAGCCTTGTTATTGCAAGTGGATATTCCGCACGGATATACACACGCCCCTTACTTGCATTGATTGCGTATCCACAAATAGCCATTGCTTCAACAACACTATGTGGATCACCTTCAAGGATAGAACGATCCATGAAGGCACCTGGGTCGCCCTCATCAGCATTACAAACAACATATTTTACATCTGCATCATAACGACTAGCAATCTCCCATTTAAGTCCCGTAGGGAAACCCGCTCCTCCTCTACCACGAAGCCCTGAGTCCTTCACGATTTGAATGACTTCTTTTGGTTCCATAGTCGTTAGGCATTTTGCAAGGGCTTGATACCCGTCTTCTCTTATGTATTGCGATATTTCACCTGGATCAATATATCCGCAATTTCTTAATGCAATACGCATCTGTTTCTTATAAAAATTCATATGTTTTGAATCAGGAATTGATTCTCCGGTAATTTGATCTTTATATAAAAGTCTCTCTACCTTCTCGCCATTCACAATATGGCTTCTAACAATTTCCTTAGCATCTTCAGGTGTCACTTCCGTATAAAATGTATTATCTGGAAGTATCTTCACAATTGGTCCCTTTTCACAGAAACCAAAACACCCCGTCATCAAAACAGTAACTCGTTCCGTAAGATTTTCAGCAGCTAGTTCTTCTTCCAAATTTTCAACAATTAAACTGGAATTTGAAGATTTACATCCCGTTCCCCCACAAACTAAAATAGTAATTTTCTGATTTTTCTGCGCTTCTAATGCTTTGGCCTTAACTTCACAAAGTTCTTCTAAAGTATTAATTTTTGCCATATAAATACTTACTCCTTTCAAAGTCTAGCGACTTTAGTGAAGCACAAATCGCCATATGACTTCCTTGATTGTCATGCCTTTTCTGTACTTTTACGCACAAAAAACACCGAATATTGAACTATCATAATAAATCAATATTCAGCCAATATGTCTTTTACCATATCCTTCGTTACTCTACCGTAAACCTTGTCACCAACCATGACAACTGGTGCTAAACCACAAGCTCCAACGCAACGAAGCGCATTTAATGAAAATTTGCCATCTGCAGTCGTTTCATTACAGGATATACCCAACTGTTTTTGGAATTCTTCTAAAACTGGTTCCGCTCCTCTAACATAACAAGCAGTACCTAGACAAACAGATATATTATGTTCACCTTTTGGAATCATTGAAAAATACGAATAAAATGTTACCACTCCATAAACTTTAGACGTAGGTACATCCATCTTTCTCGCTACAAAGAATTGGACCTCTTTAGGAAGATACCCGAAAATCCCCTGTGCGCGATGAAGTACGCGAATTAGTTCTCCTTTTTTAGAAGGAAGAGAATCTATGTATGCACCTAATTCTTCGTATTTCTCCTTTGACAAACTATCCATTGCCATGTCGCTTACACCTCCTAATAATAGTATAATTAGTCTCACTATATAGTGTTTGGAACTAAAGAGTCACAACAACTAGTCCATCAACTGAGAATGTTTTTCTTTTCCAAGTCTCTCCTTTGTCTATTTTGTACTATTTGTTAAACTTTTATCAAGTAAGTTTAATATATATATTATATCAATTATTCCAATCATTGTAAACATATTAGTGAAGTCTTTTGTATCTACTTTATTTATAATACTTTTTTTGTATATAATGTCGAATCACCTCCTATCAAGGCATTGTATTTCAACTACTATAATACTTGATTTGAAATCTATTGTATTTATTTAGTATTAATTAATAATTTTGCTTGACATTTGATTTGAATCAAATTATAATGATAACAATTACTATTATCTTGAGGGGAGGTTACTTATGGCTAACTTAAAATATAGCAGACAGCGAGAAGCTATTAAGGAGTATCTTGCAAACACTACCTGCCATCCAACTGCTGATATGGTTTATATGAATATTAAAAAGACATATCCCAATATTAGTTTAGGTACTGTTTATCGTAATCTTAATCTCTTAGCTGAGCATGGTGAAATTATAAAGGTTTCTTGTGGTGATGGAAGTGATCGTTTTGATGGTAATAAACAACATCATTACCATTTTATTTGTGATGAATGTGGTGATATTATAGATCTTAATATAGATTCTATTGAACACATCAATACCATTGCTAACGCGTCATTTCCAGGTAAAATCAATAGTCATTCTGTTTATTTTTACGGAACTTGCGAAAATTGCATGAAATCAGAATAATTTTTTTTACAATTAATATATAAAATGGCCTCAAAGGCGCATATGTGAGACATCTCTTACATAGATTCGCTTTTGAGGCCATTTTATGTGTTTTATATATTATACAACTTCATTTATCCTACTCTTTTGAATATTTTAAATAATTTTAAAAATAATCGAAAATATACTTGACAAAGTTTCTCAATTAGAGTATCATATTCAATATCAGTAATGATTACTATTTTTATCAAAAAATTATATTTTAAAAACTTTGAAGCAAGAAAAGGAGATAATAATGAAGAAATTTGTTTGTCAAATCTGTGGTTATGTACATGAAGGAGAATCAGCTCCAGAAAAATGTCCAATCTGTGGCGTAGGTGCTGATAAATTTACAGAACAATCAAGTGAAATGACTTGGGCTGCTGAACATGTTTTAGGTGTTGCTCAAGGTGTTAGCGAAGACATCCTTAAAGACTTAAGAGATAACTTCACTGGCGAATGCACTGAAGTTGGTATGTATCTTGCTATGGCACGTGTTGCTCATAGAGAAGGATATCCAGAAATTGGTTTATACTACGAGAAAGCTGCTTATGAAGAAGCAGATCACGCTTCTAGATTTGCTGAATTATTAGGTGAGGTTGTAACTGACAGCACTAAGAAGAATCTTGAATTAAGAGTCGCTGCTGAAAATGGTGCTACAGCTGGTAAATTCGATCTTGCTAAACGTGCTAAAGAAGCTAATCTTGATGCAATCCATGATACAGTTCATGAAATGGCAAGAGATGAAGCTAGACATGGCAAAGCTTTCGAAGGTTTATTAAACAGATATTTCGGAAAGTAAGAAACAAAACAAATAATAATATATAACTCCTCCCCCCTTAGCTTATATATTGAAAAAGATTATCATATGAAGTGTTTCCCCAAAACTATGCTATTGTAGTTTACCTCTCACTTCTATGGTAATCTTTTTGTTTTATACGTTAATACACTGGTAGCCAAAACCAAACTACAATATTGATTATTTAACACTCCATTTTTTAAGCAATATGCATAAACCTATCTCCTATATTCATTGACAAACTGTCAGTTTTATAGTATGTTAAGTATATAGTTTAATCATTAAACAAATAGTACATAGCACCACCGTATAGAAAGGATGAGGTATTTACATGTTATATATCGGTATTGATTTAGGTACATCAGCAGTCAAACTTCTACTTATGGACGAGGCAGGGGATATTAAAAAGATTGTTTCAAAAGAATATCCAATTTTCTTCCCACAAACAGGATGGTCAGAACAAAACCCAGAAGATTGGTACAATGCAACAATTGCAGGTTTGAAAGAATTAACTGCTGAATGCGACACTACATTAATTAGTGGGTTAAGTTTCAGCGGTCAAATGCATGGACTCGTTATTCTTGATAAAGATGATCAAGTTATTCGTCCAGCAATCTTATGGAATGATGGCCGTACTCAAAAAGAGTGTGACTACTTAAACAATAAAATCGGAAGAGACAAATTATCAGAATATACAGCAAATGTAGCTCTTACTGGTTTTACTGCTCCTAAGATTCTATGGGTTAAGAATAATGAACCTGATAACTTCTCACGAATTGAGAGAATTATGCTACCAAAAGATTACTTGGCCTATCGATTAACAGGAAATCACTGTACAGATGTCTCAGATGCCTCTGGTATGCTACTACTTGATGTTAAGAATAAATGTTGGTCCAAAGAAATGATTCAAATCCTTGGCTTAAACGAAAGCCAATTAGCAAAGATATATGAAAGCTCTGATGTTATTGGAACGATGAAAGAGTCTGTCGCTACTGAATTAAACTTTCCTTCTACTGTTAAAGTTATTATTGGTGGTGGCGATCAAGCTGTTGCTGCAGTTGGTACTGGTACCGTTGGTGATGGAATGTGTAATATCTCACTTGGCACATCTGGTGTTGTATTCATCGCAAGTAAGAACTTCGCTGTAGACGATAACAACGCATTACACTCCTTTGCTCATGCTGATAGAAAATATCACCTTATGGGTGTTACTCTTAGTGCTGCTGCCTCTAATAAATGGTGGATGGACGAAATTATCGGAACGAAAGATTATGCTACTGAGCAAAAAGAGATTATTAAACTAGGGGAAAATAACGTATTTTTCTTACCATATCTAATGGGAGAAAGAACTCCTCATAACAATCCAGATGCTAGAGGTACTTTCATCGGAATGACTATGAATACATCAAGGGCTGATATGACACAAGCTGTACTAGAAGGTGTTGCTTATTCCTTAAGAGACTGTCTAGAGATTGCACGTTCTCTTGGTGTAATAATCGAACGTACTCGTATTAATGGCGGTGGCGCAAAGAGTCCTTTGTGGAAAAAGATTATTGCTAACGTTATGAACGTTACCGTAGACACAATTAATAGTGAAGAAGGCCCTGCTTTCGGAGCTGCTATCCTTGCTTGTGTGGGTTGTAAAGAATATGCTACGGTTGAAGAAGCAACTAGCAAATTGATTCAAGTTGTGGATTCTATTGAACCAGATGCTGAATTAGTATCTGCCTATAACAGGCAGTATGAAAAATTTACTAAGCTTTATCCTGCATTAAAAGACGTATTCCAATTAATCAAATAAACCATTTATGCACCGGAGAAAAACAATTCAAGAAAGGTGCCAATGACGTACATTTCATGTTCGCCATAGGCACCTTCTTCGAATTCTTAGTTAACAACGCCTTTATATAATTCTATATAATTCTGATTAACATCTTCTTCACACTACATCTTCATAACCACGTTCATATAGCTTAAGTCTACCTTGCTTTCCAACAAAATTGATTACTCCTACACTACACATTACATTTAAAGATACCTGTGCTAATGTTATTGATACCTTTGCTATCTTGGAATAATCTTTCGTAGTAAACTGTTCTGGTAATTCTTTCGGAATCATCTTACGGTAATCCGATACAGCATTGATCGTAATCTCTTCTTCAAGACCGATAGGTATTCGATCACTACAACTAGATCCTTTCTTACGGTCCCTACTCCACCCATTAAGGAAACGATATTCCTCCACTTCAACCATAACAATTCTAAGACGAAGATTAGGATTGTCCAGATATTCTTTAATTTTATATAGTTCAACAAAGATCTGATGAGGCTTCCCCTTTTTTGGAGATTTTCTTCTAGGGCTTACTTCTCCCGTTGTCTCATCTATCCAACATATCCACTTGCAACAAGCAATTGGATATACAATAGTAACTGGATGCTTTGGTAAAAAGACACTTAATTTTCCTCTAAGCTTATTAAATTGTTTTGTTTGTATCTCAATAATACCAGCTTCATTGAAGATATCAGCAACTTTAGCTCCAATCTTGATCTCCTGTTTGCTGTTATCTGGCTCATAATAATTCTTCAATACAGAATGTAACGTTTTCTCACTTAATGTTCCAATTCCTTCTCTTGTTGCAACAGAATTAACCACCATATCACAAACTGTATCAAAACGATCCTTATCTACCATACTCTTACTCCAAACTATACTACAAAAGTAATTACTGACGAACAAGATGAATGAGTGTTGATTGGTAATCTCCCCACTTTTGGTTGATTAGAATTCCTGCATTCATGTAAGCAGCTCCCGTTAATACGAAATCAGTTCCTTCCCAAGCATATAATGCATCTTCTTGAAGACCTTTTAATCGAATACGTCTGCTATGTGAATTCGGTACATTCATTACATGAACATAAGTAACCAAAGCCTCACTCTTATCAGGTGCAACGACTTCGTAACAATCATAATTTTTTGTTTCTGATACATTGGCTATGCGATAATAATCCCCACTTTGAATTAACATAGCATATTTATGATACATGTCAACCTGCTCTGGAATCATATCTCTATCTTCTTTAGAAATCTTCGTCACATCTAACTCATAACCAAATGTTCCAGCTAATGCTACATGTCCTCTTGTCATAAATGGTGTCACCCTTCCAGTTGCATGATTTGGACAATCACTAACATGGGCACCAATTGTTGAAAGTGGATATATCATAGCTGTACCACGTTGAATTTCCAAACGTTCGATTGCATCTGTATCATCTGAGCACCAAATCTGTGGGCTATAATATAGCATACCTGCATCAAATCTTGCTCCTCCACCAGAGCAATTCTCTAGTAGAATATCTGGGAAATCCGTAACGAAACGTTCCATCATTTCATACACTCCAAGAACATAACGGTGAGATAACTCTCCCATCTGATCGCTACTTAACACTTTACTTCCTAAATTCGTTAGCTGACGATTCATATCCCATTTTACGTATTCAATGTTTGCACTTGTTAGAATGTCTTTTAGTCGTCCGTATACATAGTCTCGTACATCTTCACGTCCGATATCAAGGACATACTGATTTCGGCTTAATGTCATTGGCTTTCCTTCGATTTGTATCGCCCAATCAGGATGTTGTTCATATAGTTTTGATTCTGGTGAAATCATCTCTGGCTCAAACCAGATACCAAATTTCATTCCGAGTGCATTCACATCATCAACTAATGATTTCAAACCACCTTCAATTTTCTCTTCATTCACGAACCAGTCGCCAAGTGCACGGTTATCATCACAACGATTTCCAAACCAACCATCATCCATTACCAACATCTCAATCCCAAGCTCAGACGCTTGTTTTGCTATGGAAACTAATTTTTCTTTGTTAAAATCGAAGTATGTAGCTTCCCAGTTATTAATTAAGATTGGACGTTTTTGATCTTTATATTTACTACGAATTAGGTGTCTTCTATATATGTTATGGAAGTTACGCGTCATCTGTCCAATTCCTTCGCTTGAATACGTCATTACAACTTCAGGTGCTTGGAATTCCTCACCAGACTTTAATAACCAACGAAATTCTTCTGGATTAATACCCATTAACAGCCTTGAGCTATTAAATTGCGTTCCTTCCACTTGCGCATTAAAGTTGCCTGAATAAACAAAGTTAAAGCCATATACCTCACCGAAATCTTCTGTGGCATCCTTTGTACATAATGCCATGAATGGATGTTCTTGATGACTAGATTCTCCACGAACAGAATTCACCCCTTGTTTTCCTAGAGAAAGAGATGCTCTTTGAACATGTCGCTCTCTTGCCCAAGAACCATGTAATGTTATCACATCATAATCCACTCCATCAAAATCCATACAACAAGAATATACTTTTTCAATCATTACCGATTTATCTGTTTTATTAACAAGTTTAACATCTCTAGTAATAACATCTTCTTCTTCAAATACACTGTAGGAAAGTACAACTTGTACCCCTGTATAAACATCTTCGCACAGTATTGACAAGCTCATGCAGCTAGATTCATCTCCAAAGGTTGCTGGCAATCCCTTCAAACTATCTTTCCCATGTCTTATAGTATGGCCAACATAACGTAAACAACTAGCAGTATGTCCCTCTTCACTACGAAGCTTCAATGCTGAATCTCTATAATCTCCTATTCCATGTGTAGAATATTCAGTTGGAAATGTATCATAAAACGAACAACGATCTCTATCATTCTGTGTTGGTACAAAAGGTGGTTCATAAATTCTGAGTAGATAAGACATCTCCTCATCCCCTATCTTCTTACCATAATAGACATGTCCAATGAATTGTTCTTTATCAACAATTGCAATCATATATGTAGATTTTTTAGTATCAAGCTTAAATGTTTTACTGTTTTCAATATAAGTAATTCCCATAAGATTCCTCCATAAGTTAGTATACTGTCATTGTAACTTGAGTTGTTATAATAATCAATTGGTTTTTAAAATTAAATTAAGTTATTTTTAAGCAAGTACTAACCTAAAAAATTACATCATATTAACCATTATAAAAAGTGATGTAATTAATACTAAAAAGGACTGTCGCGTATATAAATACAGACAGTCCCTACATATATTATTATTTGTTTTTGGATTATTTAAGCATCTTGTTGTAATCTACTATTTTCTGTTAGCAGGTTCGATATTAATATTCTTGCCTTTAATTTTAGCATCTTTCATAACTTGAATTACTTCTCCAGCATATTCTGTTGGTACTTCAACAAATGTATACTTATCAAACATATCAATTGTACCAATTAATCTACCTGGCATTCCAGTTTCTCCAGCAATAGCTCCAAGAATATCTCCTGGTCTAGCATTTTGCTTTTTACCGATATTAATGAATAGACGAACCATTCCTTCTCTAGCACCAGTATCTCCAAAGTTAATAGCTTCTGAAGAAAGTGTATCGTTTTGATCGCTATCACCCATAGCTAATTTAAAGAATGCTGCAGCTACATCAAGTGAAGTGTAATCTTCTTCATTTACTCTAGCTTCTATTACATCTACCATCTTACTTAAATCTTCTGTCTTGATTAATTCATCGATTTGATTAAGAATCTTCTCAAACTTTGTATTCGTAACATCATTAATAGATGGTATTGGTTGACATATAATCTTTGTCTTACAATATCTTTGAATATCTTTTAGTTTATACACTTCTTTGCCAACAACAAAAGTAAATGCTTTACCTGTTCTTCCTGCACGACCTGTTCTACCAATACGGTGAACATAGAATTCATCATCTTGAGGTACATCATAGTTGAATACGGCTTCTACATCATCAACATCGATACCTCTAGCCGCTACATCAGTTGCTACTAGGATTTCAGTTTTTCCATTACGGAATCCATTCATTACACGGTCTCTTTGCTGTTGTTTCAAGTCTCCGTGAAGACCTTCTGCAAAATATCCTCTGCCTTTTAAAGCAGTAACTAATTCATCTACCATTTTCTTAGTATTACAGAATACTAAAGAAAGTTTTGGTCCATACATATCAAGCAATCTTGATAGTACTTCTTCTTTATTCTTAGGTTTTACTTCATAGTAATACTGTTCAATCTTAGGTACTGTTAATTCTTTCTTAACTACCTTAATAATCTTCGCATCTTTTTGGTACGTACGCGCAATATCCATAATTGGCTTTGGCATTGTTGCAGAGAATAATACTGTTTGACGTTCTTCTGGCATTTCCTTAAGTATTGTTTCAATATCCTCACGGAATCCCATGTTAAGCATCTCATCAGCTTCATCAAGAACAATCATCTTTACTTCATTAAACTTTACAGTTTTTCTTCTCATATGGTCCATAACACGCCCTGGTGTACCAATTACAACTTGCGTTCCAGCTTTAAGAGAGCGAATCTGTTTTGTAATATCTTGACCACCATAGATTGGTAGTACTTTAATTCCATGAAGGAATTTTGCTAATTTTCGTATCTCATCAGCAACCTGAATTGCTAATTCTCTAGTTGGACATAAAACTACAGCCTGAAGATGTTTGTTCTTTGGATCAATTGATTCAAGTAGCGGGATACCGAAAGCTGCTGTCTTTCCTGTACCAGTCTGCGCTTGACCAATAATGTCTCCTCCTTCTAATACTGCAGGTATAGCTTTAGCCTGTATTGGGCTTGCTTGCTCGAAGCCCATCTCAACAATCCCTCGTAATAAGGGCGCGGATAAATTTAACTCATCAAATCTAACTGTTTCCATTTCTATAATTAATCCTTTCTGTTCTTATTAGTATAAGAATCAGCGTCGAAGTAGATTTCCACAAAAAAACCCTTAGACCTTTCAATCCGGGACTAAGAGTACCTAATTAAGTGAAGCATCGCATTTATATAATTTCTTATAAGTACCTATTTTATAACATAACTGTTCAGTTAACCAATTATATAACTTCTCTATCGAAGAAACATTTTTTAGAAACAAACCATAATTTCTCAATCTTTTCCAATAAAAGAAAACAATTACGTACAACGAAATAAACAACCAATCCCAATACCATCATTAGGCATTTTGCCTAACTTTCACATTTCGTTCTTGTGAAGTATAACATGTACATTTGTAAATGTCAAGAAAACATACTTTATTTTGTATAAAAATAGTCTTAAGATTTCTACAAATAATGCAATACAAATTGAAAATGATTACATTTGTTTTACCGATTTACCTTGTTGAATCTTTCCAGGAACAACTACACGCTCAATAATAGCAGTTCTTGGCTTTTCAATTAAATTAACTAAATGAGCAGCTGCCTCTTTTCCCAAGCGAGATGTATCCTGCTTTAAGGTTGTTAATTCAGGTTCTAAAACATTAGAAATGGTAAGTCCATCGTATCCCACAACCGAGATATCTTCGGGAATTCGATATCCCATTCCTTTGATTACGTTAATTCCACCGATACATGCGAAATCATCCGGATAGAAGATACAAGTTGGGCGATCCTTTAACTGTAATAATTCTCTTGTAATTTCGGCTGCTTTTTGCGTTTCATGATAAACACCCTCTCTCACATATTCGTCTGGAATCTCTACATTCAATTCTTCTAATGTACGGTAAAAACTAGCTAAACGATCCGTTGTAACCGAAGATTCCGCACCATGAATATACGCAATTTTTCTATGTCCCGCTTGATAAACAAATTCCACTAAATCATGCATACCTTGAACATTATCTGACATAACAGCAATCCTATTATTAAAAATATGGTCAATTGTAAGTACAGGAAGATCACTATTGATTAATTCAATTACTTCTGGGTGATTAAAGTTTACGCACGCAATAACAACACCATCAACACCACGATACATACAATGCTCATAGTAAGACATCGTACGAACTCCAATGCGATGATTAATAAATGTAATATCATATCCCTTTTTCTCTGCTTCAACCTTAAATCCTTCTAGTACACTTGCAAAATATTCATGGGTAAGCCCACTATTGGCATCATCAACAAATAACACACCTATATTATAGGTACGATTTGTTTTCAAAGCGCGAGCAGCAGAGTTTGGAAAATACCCCATTTCTTTTGCCGTTTCTTTAATTATCTGTTTTTTTTCTTGACTAATATCACTATGATCATTTAAAGCTTTACTAACTGTTGCAACAGAAACATTACACTTTAAAGCAATATCCTTCATCGACACCATATTAGTTTCCCCCCAAAATAGCACTTTACCTTTGACATTATACAACATTATCTATGAATAAGCAAAAAATTAATTGCTCACAAATACTGAAAAAAGCCTTTCGTAATTTACTATATTTTTCTTAAACGATTACGTTGACCACTATAACATATTTTTTGTATTATTGCAATATATTCGAATACATTACAACTGCTTTTTATTATATATAGCACAAATAAACCCTATTTTGTTACCTAATTTTTCTTTTTTTAAGTTATAGTACTTAATTTCATTTATAAAGGCATTCTTTTTCTCTCAACGCCTTTATTGTTTAGTATAGTAATCAAACTAAATATAAAAAACAGTTTTGGTGTGTTTTTTTACCATATTATCTTATTATTTTTGTATGTTTTCAACAAAGATTTGGTTTGATATTGCTTTTGTTTCGTTTGTAATATATACTAAATTATATAGAGAATATGAGTCGACTCATTTACTTAATCGTTTTCATTACCATTGCTCAATTTTAATAAGCAATCGAGTGTGGTATCTATGATATAGCTAATTATAATTTTATAAAAGAATGGAGAATGAATAAGATGAAATTTGGTTATTTTGATGACGCAAGACAAGAATACGTTATTACCTCACCAACTACACCACTTCCATGGATTAACTATTTAGGATGCGAGAATTTCTTTTCTTTAATTTCTAACACATGTGGTGGATACAGTTTCTACAAAGATGCTAAACTATTACGTTTAACTCGCTATCGTTATAATAATGTTCCAGCTGATACAAATGGTCGCTATTATTACATCAAAGATGGCGATACCGTTTGGAATCCAGGTTGGCAACCAGTTCAAACTGAGCTTGATTCCTATAGCTGTCGTCACGGACTAGGATACAGTGTGTTCGAGTCAACAAAGAACGAGTTAGCAGCTGAATTAACGGCTTTTGTTCCATTAAATAATAACTGCGAAATTAACCGCTTAACGCTTACGAATAAAAGTAGTCAAGCTAAAGACATATCATTATTCTCCTACATAGAATTCTGTTTATGGAATGCCGTTGATGATATGACGAACTTTCAAAGAAACTTCAGCATCGGAGAAGTTGAAATCGAAGGTTCTGCAATTTATCACAAGACAGAATACAGAGAAAGAAGAAATCACTATGCTGTATATTCTGTTAACACTGCTATTGATGGATATGATACAGATCGAGACTCTTTCCTTGGTGCCTACCGTGGCGTAAACCGCCCTATCGTTGTAGAACAAGGTCAATCTACCAATTCAAAAGCAAGTGGTTGGGCTCCAATTGGTTCACATAATATTAACGTTACTTTACAACCAGGTGAAGAAAAAACATATATCTTCGTTTTAGGATATCTTGAAAATGAAGAAGAAAACAAATGGGAAGCTCCTGGTGTAATTAATAAAGCTCCTGCTAAAGAGATGTTAGCGAAGTTTAATACCAATGAACAAGTAGAAGCAGCTCTTAACGAATTAAAAGAACATTGGCAAAATCTTTTATCCAAATATACTGTAGAAACTAATGATGATAAATTAACTAGAATGATTAACACTTGGAACCAATATCAATGTATGGTTACCTTCAATATGTCACGTTCTGCTTCTTACTACGAATCAGGTACTGGACGTGGTATGGGATTCCGTGATTCTTGTCAGGACTTACTTGGATTCGTTCATTTAATTCCAGACCGTGCTCGTGAAAGAATTATTGATATTGCTTCTACTCAATTCGAAGATGGTAGCGCATATCACCAATACCAACCACTTACTAAAAAAGGTAATATGGATATTGGTAGTGGTTTCAACGATGATCCATTATGGTTAATCGCTTGCGTGTCTGCATACATAAAAGAAACTGGTGATTTCGGAATCTTAGAAGAATCTGTTCCATTTGATAATGATGAAACAAAAGCACAGACTTTAATGGAACATTTAAGACGTTCTTTTGAATTTACAAATACAAACCTTGGACCACACGGTTTACCACTCATCGGTAGAGCAGACTGGAATGACTGTCTAAACCTTAACTGCTTCTCTAAAACACCAGGTGAGTCTTTCCAAACTTGTTCCAACTTCGAAAGTGGTAAAGCAGAATCGGTATTCATCGCTGGTATGTTTGTGAAATACGGTAAAGAATATGCTGAACTATGTAAGAGAACTGGAAACCAAGCAGAAGCTGATCGTGCACTTGCTGCTGTAGATAGGATGTATGCTACTGTTCTTGAAAGTGGTTGGGATGGCGAATGGTTCCTTCGTGCATACGATGCATTTAGTGAAAAAATCGGTTCAAAAGAATGTGAAGATGGTCAAATCTTCATTGAGCCACAAGGTTTCTGTGTCCTTGCTGGAATTGGTGTTGAAGAAGGTCTTGCAGAGAAAGCGTTAAACTCTGTAAAAGAGAAACTTGATACAAAATATGGTGTAATGTTATTACAACCTGCTTATAAAGATTACCATGTAAATCTTGGTGAAGTATCCTCATACCCACCTGGTTACAAAGAAAACGCTGGTATCTTCTGCCACAACAATCCTTGGGTTTCTATTGCTGAAACAGTTATTGGACGTGGCGATCGTGCTTTTGAAATCTACAAAAAGACTTGTCCAGCTTATGTTGAAGAAATTAGTGAAATCCACCGTACAGAACCATATGTATATTCACAAATGGTTGCTGGTGCTGATGCTCCTCGCCATGGCGAAGCTAAGAATAGTTGGTTAACAGGTACTGCAGCTTGGACATTTGTTAATGTTTCACAATATATTATTGGTATCCGTCCTGAATTCGATGGTCTTGTAGTTGATCCTTGTATCCCAAGTGACATGCCAGGATTCAAAGCTACACGAATATTCCGTGGTGTAACCTATAACATCACTGTTGAGAATCCAAATGGAGCTCAAAAAGGTGTTGCTAAGTTAATTGTTGATGGTCAAGAAATGAATGGCAACATGATTCCATTCGTAGATGGAAAGAAAGAATACAGTGCGACAATTATACTAGGATAATTTTTAGTACTCTCCTTCTTAACCTAGTGTGATTTTATAGTCAGAAACCCTGTAGGTCCTCTTAACTTCCTACAGGGTTTTCTATTACTCAAATAAAGATTTTCCATAATCACTTAGATATTGCTTCGCGTTGGTGATATCCACTGGTATTACTAATGGACCTGCCACATACGGTGCTATATCATAGGTATTAAAACCGACGAATAAATATCCATTGATGATCCACCAATTTCTATCCCAATTTTTGAAGGCCTCCTTATATCCATTCTCACCAAACAAGTACTCGCTGCAATTATGTTCAACTACATATGTATTCAAAGCCTCCTCTACAAATTGTTTGAAAGCTTTCTCATCGGTAGTTATCGATGCTATTGTTAATTTCTCTCCTTCTACCGGATCAAATGAACTTACATCTTTAACTACATTCGGATGCGCTCCACCTGCGTAAGAAAATACAGAACTGACTATAGTTAGCATTTTCTCATCATTTCTTATTACTTGCCATGAATGCTCAAATTCATACGGAGTAACATTGTTAGGAGCACCTTGTGCCATATTATTTGCTGCTTCTAATCCTTCCTTAACCTGAGAATCAAACGCATCCTTACGTTTCTTACTATACTCTTCAACAGCCTTATTTATCTTGCTATCCAAGTCCCCTACAACATCAGGATAGCTTGCTCGTTTCTCAAGAATTTTAATGTCTGTTCCTTCCGCATAGAAATTCTCATTCTCCACATTCTCACTTAGCTTTACATGACCTTGTAATAATTCCTGATTGTCCTTATCCTTCCATATATAGAGGCAGTCTCCTAACTTCTCATAAGGAATCTCTCGTTGTGCTTGATTCGATGATGTATCAACCATCTCATTCCTTCTGTCATTCGGATTGCTATGGTAATTAAACCTACAGCCAATTAGTAAAAGCGACATTAGTATGGTCAGTAAAACAAAACTTTTAATTTTTTTCATAACTCCCTCCTTCTTTAATTTTAGCACCCATATCAAAAAGAGCATAGCATGGTGGTCTAAATCCACCATAATCAAGAATATTTATTGATTATCTTACGTGTACTTGTACATCAACAACCAGTTAGAATAAATGTATTGTACATTTAAGGAAACGTGCTATAATATACTAGATATGGTTTACTTTTCAAACCAATATTCCTTGGAAATATACCATTTATTCAGTAAAAATTCCTAAAATAACAAAGGAGTAGAATCATGGAAAAACAGAATTTGACGTTATTAACTGATTTTTATGAACTAACAATGATGCAAGGATATTTTAAGAATAATACAAATGATACAGTAATTTTTGATGCTTTCTATAGAACAAATCCATCTGGAAGTGGTTATGCCATTGCTGCAGGCTTGGATCAAGTAATTGATTATATTAAAAACCTACGTTTTGATGAAGAAGACATCGCTTATCTTCGCTCCTTGAACATATTTGATGAAGATTTTCTAGCATACTTAGCAGATTTCAAATTCACTGGTAGCATCTATGCTATGGAAGAAGGAACCGTTGTATTCCCAATGGAACCTCTTGTGAAAGTTATTGCTCCTATCATGGAAGCTCAACTTATTGAAACTGCATTGTTGAATATTATTAATCACCAAAGTTTAATAGCTACAAAAGCTTCTCGTGTTGTTTTTGCAGCTGGTGGAGAAGGCGTTATGGAGTTTGGCCTTCGTCGTGCTCAAGGACCAGATGCTGGTACATTAGGCGCTCGTGCAGCTGTAATTGGCGGTTGTATTGGTACAAGTAATGTATTATGCGCAAAAGAATTTGAAGTACCTGCCCTTGGTACCCATGCACATAGTTGGATTATGAGTTTTGAAGACGAGCTAACTGCATTCCGCAAATATGCTGAACTATATCCGAGCAACGCTACTCTCTTAGTAGATACGTATGATACCTTACGTAGTGGTGTACCTAATGCAATCAAAGTATTCGACGAATTAAAAGCTGAGGGTAAGATGCCTAAGAAATATGGTATTCGTCTTGACAGTGGTGACCTTGCTTACTTATCTAAGAAGGCTCGCAAAATGTTAGATAACGCTGGTTATCACGATGCTATTATATGCGCTTCAAGTGACCTTGATGAGTACCTTATTGATTCACTTAAGACACAAGGAGCTGCTATCACATCTTGGGGTGTAGGTACTAACTTAATCACTAGTAAGGACTGCCCTGCTTTTGGTGGTGTATATAAACTAGCTGCCATTAAGAAAAATGGTGTATTCATTCCTAAAATCAAACTATCTGAAAATGAGTGGAAAATCACAAATCCAGGTAATAAAACTGTATACCGTGTATATGAAAAAGAAAATGGAAAACTAAAAGCTGATTTAATAGCTTTAGCAGATGAGAAATTCTCTGAAGATAATCCTCTGATGCTCTTTGATCCTATCAATACTTGGAAGAAAACATATCTTGAAGCTGGTGAATATACGCTACGTGAACTTCTAGTACCAGTCTTCATCGATGGTAAATGTGTGTATGAATCTCCTAAAGTTATGGACATACGCGCATACTGCCAAAAAGAATTATCTACTCTATGGGACGAAACAAGACGCCTTGTAAATCCTCACAGAGTATATGTTGACTTATCTAATGAATTGTGGCACTTAAAGAATCAATTGTTAGACAATTATAATACACGTTCACATAGCCATAAATAAAGTACTTTTCGAAAAAAATGGAGTTTATCAGCAACATAAACTCCATTTTTTCTTATTATTTTATTAATTTTTGCTATTAAACTAGCATTTTCGATTTATTATGCTATAATTAGGTTATTGTTTATGTAAAATAGAATAAATCCGTTCTAAGGCGATGATTTATTCTCAACATTCACATCGATTTATCATCGATTGATAGAAAGGCTGATACTATGAGAAAGAATAAACTCGTCATAGTAGGAATCACACTTCTAGTTACCGTCGTAGTGTATTCATCGATTACTTCTATGTCAAAGTCTAATGATAATACCAAGGGCTTTGAATACTACTATAACTCGGATGACGCGAATGAATTAGGACAATATGTGGGTACTGATACCATTCCGGCACTTGCCCATGACACGGATGGTTCTACTATAATTAAAGTAACTGCAAACGCAACACTGGATACTAATTCAGAGAGCATCGGTGTATTCGTAAACAAGGAATATGGATTACCAGAAGATTATATACCACCTGATTTAATTGAACCAGACGTTGCATTTAGTTTTAATTACTCTGATGAGAAGCGTTTATTACGAAAAGTTGCTGCAAATGCTCTTGAGGACTTATTTGACGCTGCATTAGAAGATGGTTACAAAATAACTGGTGTCTCTGGCTATCGTTCCTATAAAAGACAGAGCTCCATCTATAATAGGAACATTGCAACCAAAGGTACTGACTACACAAATCGTTATTCAGCAAAACCAGGATTCAGCGAACATCAGACAGGCTTATCCATTGATGTATCAGCTGCTTCCGTTGGAAATCGTCTTAGCGAATCTTTTGGTTATACCGACGAAGGTAAATGGCTTGCTGAGCATGCCCATGAATATGGCTTTATTATTCGTTATCCAAAAGATAAATCTGAAATTACAGGTTATGCCTACGAACCTTGGCATATTCGTTATCTCGGTGTAGAATTAGCTACATACCTATATGAGAACAACTTAACTTTAGAAGAGTATTATAACTATACTCTACCTGTAGACCTACAACATTCAACTGATAACGCTATTGATGTAGATGATCCAGATGATATCATCAAAGAGAATCCAAGAACGAATACTTCTAATCAAAGTACTGATTCTGATATGGGCAAAGAAACAACCAAAGATAAGGATAACTCAAAAGATAAAGATACCTCAAAGGATAAAGATACCTCAAAGGATAAAGATACTTCAAAAGATAAAGATACAAATAAAGATAAAGACACAAACAAAGATAAAGACACAAACAAAGATAAAGATACAAACAAAGATAAGGATACAAACAAAAACAATAACACTACAAATAAGGGGGATTCCGATAAGGATTCCGATACCGATAAGAAACCAAGCTCCGGAAACACCTCTTCAGACAACGATACTAGCAATCAAAAACCTGATTCTGACGATTCAAGCACAGGTGGTTCTGATGCAACTGATCCAGAAACCGATCCAGAAACACCTACTGATGAAGATACGGACACTTCTGATTCCGATAATCCTGATACCGATGAAGAGTCCTCATCTGAGGATGGTACTGCCCCAGTTGAATCTGGTGAAGATGGTACGAATGGAAGCAATTAATAATAGTATATAAGGCTTGGAATCTAGTTTTGTATGGTTAATATTACTTTTTTATGATATAATAAGAGTATTGTAAATATATCTTTCATTAAGAATATTTACGATACTTTTATTATTTTTACGTGAAAGGCATGGGTACAATAATGAAAACACTATTTGTTGCTTTATTTCTACTTATTTTCTTTATAATAAGCATCCCTTTACTATTTATCGAATTCATAATAGGAAAGTTTGATAAACAACTTAAAGTACGTAGTTCACAGAAGATTGTGGTAGCTGCATTCAAGATGATATTAGCTGGATGTGGTGTTAAGAAAACAGTAATTGGTCTCGAGAATATTCCAAAGGATCAGTCAGTTTTATACGTTTTCAACCATAGAAGTTATTTTGACATCTTAATTGGTTACACTTCTGTTCCAACTCTTACTGGCTTCGTAGCCAAGAAAGAAATGCGTAAAATTCCTTTTATCAGTAGTTGGATGAAAAATCTAAACTGTCTTTTCCTTGATCGCGACAACATTCGAGAAGGAATGAAGACAATTCTTGAAGGTATAGACTTAGTCAAAAATGGACACTCTATCTTTATAGCACCAGAAGGCACAAGAAATCAGGGCAAAGAAATGCTGCCTTTCAAAGAAGGTAGTTTTAAAATTGCAGAGAAATCGGGTTGCCCTATTATTCCTGTTGCTATGAATAATACAGATTCTTTATTCGAAAAACATTTACCTTGGATTCGTAAAGGTCATGTAATTATCGAATTTGGAAAACCAATTTATATTAAAGAACTTCCTGCTGAAGAAAGAAAACATCTTTCTCCTTATGTTCAAGGCATAATTAAGGAAATGCTAGAAAAAAATGAATCCCTTATTTAACACGTTAAAATTTCAGTGGAATTCCAGAAACACTATTTTCATTTTTAACAATTAATGATATAATAAATCAGTATGACTGGTCCTCATACAATATACGAAAAAATGCGTATATATCAAGGCTTTTTAAAACTAGAAGAAGAAAAGGAGGTACATAAAATGCCAGGATGGGCTATTGCAATACTAATTGTAGTTGCTGTTTTTATTGTTGCGATGATAGCACTTTATATATTCGGTAGCAAGATGCAGAAAAAATCAGAGGTTTCTCAAGCACAGATGAAAGAAGGTGCTCAGACAGTCTCTTTATTAGTAATAGACAAGAAACGTATGAAGTTAAAAGAAGCTGGTCTTCCTCAGATTGTAATTGATCAAACACCTAAATATCTAAGACGTTCTAAGGTTCCAGTTATTAAAGCTAAAATTGGTCCAAAAATCATGACATTAATCTGCGATGAGAAGATTTTCGATCATATACCTGTTAAGAAAGAAGTTAAAGCTGTCATGAATGGTATCTATGTAATGGAAGTTAAAGGTCTTCGTGGTAGTCTAGAGACAAAACCAGAGAAGGTTAGTTTCTTTAAGAAAATGAAAAATAAAGTAGCAAAAAAAGGCTAATATAAAATCCCTTAGTTTTTGATTCATTTCAAACTAAGGGATTTTATATTAGCTTATTTTAACTATGAATTCTGTTACATAGTTACTTTCGTCGCTGTTTTCTTCGATGCAATTTTAACTGAAATACCGCAATCGGATACGTGTTCATAATTCACATCTAATCCATATTCGATATTTAGTTCAATTGCTTCTTCTGATTCTTTACATGTAATTTTCGTTGTATCTATACCGATTAGCAGATTACCAAAAGGTGTATTATAATAAGTCAAATTTTTCTTCCCAACTTCAAACACCATGTGGACATTACTGCTACCTGTTTTTAGAATTTCAACTAGATTGTTAGTAATCTTAATTTTATTCTTACAGATTCCATTCATATCATCTACAATCTCATCATAAAGAACATAGTGTTTTTCATTTTTATAGAAGTATTGACCTGCTGTTATTACCTCAATAGGCTCTTCGCTATCAATCTCAAATTGAAGCCCCGCTATCGTTACCAAAACATCTTTTGTCATACTTCCTCCTTGTATATTAATTATAGTAATCTAATACTGTTCAATATTAATATCCTTTGTCTCTTCTACATCACAAGGTAAAATTGTGTTAGCAAATACCTTAAATTTCTCTGCACCATCACTAACAAAGAATTTATGATCGGTTACTACCTCTGTTCGATCACTCTGAATACCGTTTTTCTCTAACATTAACTTTAATGATTGTGCAGTTTCAAATGCTGGATTAACAAGAGTTACTTCATCACCAGCTACCTTTTGTAATGTATCGCGAATCAACGGATAATGGGTACAGCCTAACACTAATGTATCTATATTGTATTCTTTCAGTGATTGTAGATATCTACTTGCAATTTCTACGGTTATACTATCATCTAGCAAACCTTCTTCAACTAAAGGTACGAATAATGGACATGCTTTACCGTATACTTGCACCTCTGGATTAGTTTGACTTAAAAACTCTTCATAGATTCCACTTCTTATTGTAGCTTCCGTCGCTATGATACCGATTTTTCCATTCTTCGTTGTAGCCGCTGCTGTTTTCGCACCCGGCTTAACCACACCAATTACTGGAATATCACTCTCTTGTTTTACTGTTTCAAAAGCTAATGCACAAGCTGTATTACATGCAATAACAATAGCTTTCACTTTTTTAGTTTGCAAGAATTTCACGATTTGTCTTGCGTAGGTAATTACTGTTTCTTTTGATTTACTACCATATGGTACACGAGCTGTATCACCAAAGTAAACAATTCTCTCATTAGGTAATTGTTTCATTACCTCACGTACAACAGTCAATCCACCAATTCCTGAATCGAAGATCCCAATTGGAGCATTCTTATCCATGATATTTCCTCCTATTCTCCTTATCTCGAATAAGCAGATTGAATGATTTTTTCAACTAATGTTTTTTTACTAATACCTTTCGCTTCCCATAACATTGGATACATGCTAATTCCAGTAAAGCCAGGTAACGTATTAATCTCATTGAATACAACATCATTCGTATCTTTTTCAACAAAGAAATCAACTCTAGATAATCCATATCCGTCAACTGCTTTGAATATACGAACTGCTGATTCACGAATCTTTTCCTCAACTTCTTTTGGAAGGTCAGGCGAAATTACTGTTTTGGATTCTGCATTATGATATTTTGCTTCATAATCATAGAAGTCTGCTGCTGCAAGGATTTCTCCTACACCAGAAGCTTTTGGCTCGTTTCCACCAAGAATTGCACATTCGATTTCTCTACCAACTATTGTTTCTTCCACTAATACTTTACGATCGTGCTTCATAGCCGCTTCTAAACCAGCAACTAATTCATCACGGTCATGTGCCTTTGAAACACCTTGAGAAGAACCCGCATTAGAAGGTTTTACGAATACAGGATAGCTAAGCTTCTCTTCTACTTTTTCTACAACTTCATTGATATTTTTCATGTCACTCTTAAGTACTGCAACATATTTTGCTTGTCGAATATTCAATGTGTCAACAACTATTTTAGTATATAATTTATCCATAGAGATGCTTGATGCTAACACTCCACAACCTACATATGGAATTCCGGATAATTCAAACAATCCTTGTATGGTACCATCTTCACCATTAAGACCATGTAATACTGGGAATACGACATCAATTGTAATCTTCTCTACTGTATTACCCTTAACAACTAAGATACCTTTATGTGAAGCATCTGGAGATAATACCGCATTCTCTGTACTATTATACCATGTTCCAGATGTTATCTGTTCTATAGAATCAACCTTTAACCATTTTCCTTCTTTTGTAATTCCTATTAATACAAGATTATAGGCATCTGTATCGATATTCTCAATTACTGTTACTGCCGATACACACGATACTTCATGTTCTGAGGATTTTCCGCCAAAAATTACTGCTATGCTTTTCTTACTCATATGCCTTATCCCTTCTCTTTTCCATTCATTAAACCTAAATTGCCTTACCTGATATTATACACTATCTTACTACTGATATATAGTCTTTCTAATTATTTGTTACAAGATTATAAATATCTTCGATTATTTCTACTACTTTAAAGCGATACGTAACCTTAGTTGATTGATCCGTAAGCAAAGATTCATATTCCCTTGTAGTTAATAGATCTTCTAATTGTCTCTTAGAATCCTCTGGAACAACTGAGTATGTCTGATCAACAAAACAGAGTGGTGGGTACATGACGCACCACCAATTTTTCCCTTCTCCTGTTCCTATATCAATTCGTAACGCTTCATACATTCCTGCTGGAAATGTTAAATCCTTATAAACTTTTGTGGGAAACATGCAATCTGTTATATATACATGTACATCATAATCATATCCTTCTTCTTTTATGACATCCAATGCAACTTTACGTATGTCTTCGAAATTCTCTTCTATCAATATTTCTGCATCACTTTTATTCTTTGCACTTGCAAACGTACTTCCAAACTTCTTCACAACTGCATCCTTAACCTTCAACTTTAATGCCTGATCAGCCTCATCATCACTATTGGCTAATACATGTAACCTGATTATCTTCTCTGAGATTCCCTCTGTAATCTCCTTGGCACTCGTTGTATGTATTGAGAAATCGATCACAACGAATACCATATAACACAAAAGAATTAGTAATGCATATATCTTAATTGCATGTTTTTTTTGTTTTAATTTATTCTTACTCATAATACTCCTCCAATTATTTTTTCATATTTAGAGTATTACCTTGCAAAAAATAATTAAACAATTTTTCCAATTTAATTTATCTAAGAAAGATCCGTTGTAGAACTAATATTCTTACTAATTGTCATTGCTTGATTATAGATGTGATCCTTAACATTGGCCTTAGCTAAATCTACATTTGATTCTATTATATTCTTAGTAATAGATTCATGTTCTTCCACCAATTTACCATATACTTCTTTATCCTTAAGATATTCTACACGGTAACGATACATCTGTTCACGTAAGTTATTTAAAATTCCAATTAATCTCGCATTTCCTGTTGCCTCAAAGATCATCATATGGAATTTCTCATCTAACTCAGCCATTTCAGTGAGATTATTTCCTTTTATAACTTCCTTGAATTCCGCTAATGTATGTTCTAACTGTTTAACCTGTTCCTTCGTGATCTTCTTACATGCTAACTCCACTGCAAGTTCTTCAAGTGCACAACGCACTTCAAGTACATCATTTAAATCCTTCTTCGTTATTTTGGCAACTTCAGCACCCTTTCTAGGTACCATAATTACAAGCCCCTCTAACTCAAGCTTACGGATTGCTTCACGAATTGGTGTTCTACTAACCCCAAGGCGATCAGCAAGTTGGATTTCCATTAATCTTTCACCAGGTTTTAACTCGCCTTTTAATATAGCTTGTCTCAATGTATTAAATACCACATCTCTAAGCGGTAGGTATTCATTCATCGTAACTTTTAAATCGTTCATCTGGATTTACCCTCTCTTCCTATTGAATATATCCGTCAAATATATCTGCTTCGCTTTCCCTTGAACCTTTAACTGATAAAATGCTTTCTTTGCTAAATTCATATCTTGAAAAATGCCAAATACAGTTGGCCCACTTCCACTCATAAGGGAATTCATTGCACCATTTTGCATCATTGTATCTTTAATTTCCTGTATCACTGGATATTTTTCAATAGTAACGCTCTCTAGTACATTACTCAATCGTTCCGTTACTCCATGTAAATCTTTCTTATTAATTGCGTCCATAATTCCATCAATATCTGGATGGATGGTCTTTTCATCAAGCTTTAGATTCTCATATACATACTTTGTAGATACGTTAATAGATGGTTTTGCTATTAGTATATATGCGCTTGGCATGGATTCTAGTGGCGTCAAAATTTCTCCAATTCCCTCAGACAAGGCAGTACCTCCAAGAATACAATATGGTATATCTGCACCTAATTTCACCGCTCGCTCCATCAAATCTTTCTTCGATAATTTAAGTTGAAACAAACGATTCATCCCAATAAGCGCTGCCGCTGCATCAGAACTTCCACCAGCTAACCCTGCAGCTACAGGTATATGCTTTTGTAAATCCACATAGACTCCTTGTTTTAGACCGTATTCATCTTTAAGCATTTGTATTGCTTTGTATACCAAATTATTCTCATTCGTTGGTAGATAAGTAAGATTGGTGTTGATTATAATTTCATCTTTATTTATCTTCTTCATATTTAGCTTGTCATACAAACGAATGGTTTGCATAATCATACGTACTTCGTGATATCCATCTTCCCGTTTTCCAAGAACATCTAATCCTAGATTTATCTTAGCGTAAGCCTTTAACATAATTGTATTCATTTCTACTCCTAAGCAATCTTATTCGCTTTGTTTACACTTGTATCTTGTATACATAACATTATACACACCAGTATATAAAATTGCAAGTATCATCAAATCTCAGCAATAAGGGTACATTCCACTACTTTTTATTAATTATTTTAACTAATTATACCGATATTATTAATATATATATATTAAATTTATCAAGGAGGAATCAAATATGAGCGTAAACGGAATTACAACATCATCTCAAACCTATGCTAATGCATCTACCGCTTCTGCAACAACTACATACAAGAAGGCAAATGACTCTAAAAACAACCAATTAAGTGATTCTGGTGTTGTTTATGAGAAATCTAGTTCAACTAAGTCTACAACCTATACACCTAATACAGAATTGGTCTCAAAACTAAAAGCAGATGCCGAAAGAAGTACAATGCAACTTCGCTCACTGGTAGAAAAACTGCTATTAAAACAAAGCAGTACCTACACTTTTGCAAGTGATGAAGAGATGTATACGCTATTACGTGAAGGCAAAGTAGAAGTAGATGCACAAACAGCTGAACAAGCGAAGAAAGATATTGCAGAAGATGGTTACTGGGGAGTAGAACAAACTTCTGATCGTATCGTTTCCTTTGCGAAAGCTTTAACTGGATCAGATCCAGATAAAGCAGATGAGATGATTGCCGCATTCATGAAAGGCTTTAAATCAGCTACGAAATCTTGGGGCGATACATTACCAGACATTTGTCAACGTACCTATGAAGCTACAATCGAGAAATTAAACAATTGGAAAAATGGTACGGACGATTCTACTATGGAATCACAGACTTCATCTGAGATATTAAACCAAGCAGCAACTTCTAAAGTTAAGTAATAGAATCACGTATAAAGGCTTTTAGATATAGATGATTTATCCTTATCTAAAAGCCTTTTTATATTACTATAGAATTGCATCTACCGCTTTAACAATCATAATCTTGTCGCCTGCTTTGATGCTTTCTTGCTCTAATTGATTAATTTCTTTAATAGTCTCAACTGTTGTATAGTATTTCTTAGCTATTGACCATAAAGAGTCACTTGGTTTCGCAATATATCCAACTATACTTGGCATCTCTTGTAACTTAGCAAAATCAATATCTTGCTCATTTACTTCCGTAATGATTGGTTCTACAATGCGATCGAATACAATTGTTGCAAGATTGACACCCGCCTTCACTTCAACCTCATCACTATCAAGTAGAATAACACTAATTGACTCAAGTTTTGGTTTCACATCGAAATAACTGTTGGCACTCATTTGCTTTACTTCAATTGTTTGTGCGAATGGTATCACACCTTTAATGGAACTAAGTGGCTTGCGGTCTTCGTCAGTAATATACATGACTTGAACCTCAATTACCCCATCTACCTCTATCCCACCATCTACAACTTCCATCTCATCCACTTTCACACTACCGTAAGCATTACAAATTTGCATAATACCAGGTTGTGCATCGGATTTCTTAATACGATCTGTAATCCTTGCTTTACTATTATTCTTAACCAGTAGATTCTCATAGTACGCATCCTTAAATATAGGAACCACATCTTTCGCTGTTGAATACACATCACTTAGTATCTCTAGCTCATCTTCTTCATAGGCTTTCATATCAAGATTTAGCACTACTTCAAGATCAATTACTCTTTCTTCACCATCTGCATCTGGTTTCACTTCGATATCCTTACTGATAATCGACACATCAATATCCGGAATCATCTCTTCTAGACATCCATTGCAGTCGATACTTCCACTAAAAGGTACTTCGGTCTCTATGTATTGAATAGGATGTTCCTCGTCCTCAGAGGCATATAAAACGAATAACAGCAATTCCCCTTTCAAACTAATCTTCTCATCCTGCATACGTATATCTATATTCCTTAAATCTACTTCACTATATAATATTTCGAATATATTGGGTTTATTTGATGGAATAGATATCTCATCCTTGATACGAAATGTATCTTTTTTATTTACTGCAAGCTGAGTTACATTAATATGTTTCGTCTTACTTTGTAAATTATTATCACCTTCTACAGCAACTGCAGTTTCTTCATCGTACACATCTTCTGCTGCGAATGAAAAAGCTGCGATCGCTTTAACACTTACTTTTCTAGAATTAATAAGACCCGTGTTCAAATCTTCTAACTCCCATTTCACGCTGATATTATCTTCTGCGCAAGCCTCATCCATATTGATACTTTCTTCAAATGGAATCTCTCCTGATAGATGATGAACAGGTCTTGTATCCTCTTCACTAATGTAAAGAATATTAAACTGCATAGCACCTCTAACAGACAACTTACCGCTCATTGCTTTAATATCATAGATTATTATATTTCCCTGCTCTTTAATCATGCTCGAAATATCTGGCTTTACATCCGGAACATTAAAATCATCATCCAATGTTAATTGCACACTGCTTTTGCATTTTAATTTATTCATATGGACATTCTTTTTTAGTAACTCCACAAATAATCCCTCCTTGTCTTCTATCACTAACATATGTTATCTACATTTATAATATGACCTCACCACTTATGTAATTCGCAAATTCTCCCCTGTTATTTGAATACCACTCTTTTATCTAACTTCTCAAGTTTAACTACTATGTAAGGATATGTCGTAGTCTCTGATACAGATTCTGTTTTTTCTGGTCCTATTAAATCTGTATCAAAATAAATTGCATTACTTGTTAAGTATAATTCATTCACTGCTATACTATAACCGCCTGTTGGTTTTGCTCCATATCCAACAATTATGTAGAGATAATCTTCACTCTTGAATGTCATCTTAAATGCTTCTTCTTTCTTTTCGTCAATCATCTGCATTAATTCTTCAGGCACGTCAGCATCTTCAACCACTGTAAATTCTAGATCTTTAATCTTCTTAATATCTGCTTTCTCAGATTTGCACCCCGCTAGCATAATCGTAATTAGGCATACCAAAAGTAAACTTAGTCTCTTGATTAATACACCTTTGCACTGGTTTCCTCTCAACCATGTCCTCATAAATTATCTCCTAGGTTTATCAGTTATTATATCTTATGTTCATTTTTACAAAAACATGTATAATTTTTACTTGTATTGAGCGTAAAAAGAGAGTAACTCTCCCATTTGGAAAATTACTCTCTCATGTATACGATGTATAGTAACCTTACATACGATCTATCATAGCTAATACTTCTTTACCAAGTGCCGCTGATTTTGCATTCGCATCTTCTAATGAAGTTCCTACAATACCATAGTAGAATTTAACTTTTGGTTCTGTACCAGAAGGTCTTACGCAAAGCCACGCATTGTCACTTAAGTCATAATATAATACGTTTGAAGAAGGAAGGCCTGTTGGTTTTACTTCTCCTGTTGTTAAGTCTTTAATTGTATCTAATTTGTAATCTCTAGCTGATACTACTTTGTATTCTCCAACTTGTGTAGGTGTATTTGTTCTTAAAGTATTCATAATCTGTTGGATTTTCTCTAAACCTTCGATTCCCTTCATAGTTACTGATTGTACATCATCTTTGTAGTAACCATAACGGTCATATAGCTCAACTAAAGCATCCCATAGCGTCATACCTTTTGTCTTATAGTATGCTGCTGCTTCACAAAGTGCCATTGTTGCTACAATCGCATCTTTATCTCTAGCATGCGTACCAATCAAACAACCATAGCTTTCTTCAAAACCGAATAGGTATGTTCCATTGTCGTTATTTTCAAACCCAAGAATTTGTTGTCCAATGAATTTGAAACCTGTTAATACTTCAATTAATCTTACTCCATAATATTTAGCTATTGCATCTGCCATATTAGAAGTTACAATAGTCTTGATTAGCGCACCGTCAGCTGGAAGTGAACCATCTCTTTCTTTTCTTTGGCTGATTTCATAATCAGCAAGTAAACATCCTGACATATTACCTGTCATAGGAATATACTCGCCTGATTTTGTATCTTTAACGTATACACCTAAACGGTCTGCATCTGGATCTGTTGCAAGTACTAAATCAGCATCTTTTTCTTTTGCAAGTTTTAATGCTAATGTAAATGCTTCCGCTGCTTCTGGGTTTGGATAACTTACTGTTGGGAATTCTCCATCTGGTAATTCTTGTTCTGGAACAACATATACGTTATTAAATCCAATTTCCTTTAAGATACGTCTTGCAGGAATGTTTCCTGTTCCGTGTAATGGTGTATATACAATTTTAATTTGATCTGCTACTTGTTTAATACAATCTTCGTGAATTACTTGTTTCTTTAATTCTGCAATGTATGCATCATCAATTTCATCACCAATTACTTCATATAATCCTATATTTATTGCTTCTGTTTTATCCATAGTTTTAACAATATTATAGTCTGTTACCGCTTTAACTTCTTCCATAATACCATTATCATGTGGTGGTGTTATTTGCGCACCATCTGCCCAATATACTTTATAACCATTATATTCGGGTGGATTGTGACTTGCTGTTATGTTAATACCTGCAATACAATTTAACTGTCTAACTGCAAAAGATAATTCTGGTGTAGGTCTTAAGGATTCAAAAACATATGCTTTAATTCCATTTGCACATAAGCAAAGAGCTGCTTCATCTGCAAACTCTGGTGACATACGTCTTGAGTCGTAAGCAATTGCTACACCTCTACTAGCGAAACCCGCTTTGATTATGTAATTTGCCAAACCTTGTGTAGCTTTGCGAACCGTATACATATTCATTCGATTTGTACCAGCACCAATAACTCCACGTAAACCTGCAGTACCGAATTCTAAATCAGTATAGAATCTTTCTTTAATCTCTTTCTCATCATCTTTAATCGCAAGTAATTCTTCTTTTGTTTTTTCATCAAAATAAGGGTTGTTTAACCAATCCATATATAACTTCTTGTAATCCATATCCATCCTCCCATACTTATGATAATTTCATGATTCGTTATGCAACTTGCTTGTAACTAACGATGACATAGTGGTGACAGAGCATCGTTAGTACTCCAAGTTTATAATTTATAAAATGACATATTCTACTTTTTTTCGTAAATTTTTCGAATCGTAATGATTATATCACGTTTTTGGACAATTATCTAGACATAAATTGGCGTTTATTAATGATATGGATTACTTTTTATTCAACTACTTCTCAGTTAAATTTGGAAAATTCAAATAAACATCCTCTCCATCATCTGCAATTACTACAGGATAACTTACCGTTTCATAACCATCTGCTGCAAGAGAAATTGTATAACTACCTACTTGTTTTGTAAAGTTAACTGGTGCTGTACCCATAAGTTTCCCATCCCAATATACAGAAGCGCCTATTGGAGTCTGTACGTAAATCTGATGTTCTGTATCTACAGAATTATTACTTTTATCAGAATTGTTAACCTCATCTTCCAAACTTTCATCTTCACTAGATGAATTTGACGAATTCGTACTACTATCAGAATCACTATTCGTATTATTGCTATTACTGCTTGAACCTGTTGAATCTGTATCCGACTCTTCCTCTGTTACAGTCGGTTCAGCTAGTGAGATAAAGAATTGCATACTTGATTCATCAATTGTAATATTACCTGTATAATCTTCATATCCACTTAGGGAAACTGTGACAGTATGTTCGCCATACTTTAACTCAATCGGTTCTGAGTAGTCCACTTCTTTCCCATCAACATATAAGTCAGCGCCGTTTGGAAGTATGGTGAATTCTACTTTAGCTATCTGTGGAGCATCTTTTCTAAACTCTCCCATATCAACCACAATTTCTTGATTTCTTACTACACGAATCAGCTTGCTTCCCGTTAAACCATCCTTCTCCATCGTAAGTTTGTAATTGCCTTCTCTTACAACTACAAGCATGTCCTCGGATATCGCTATCATATTATCTGTACCAATCTCCAGGTTTCCACCTATAAAATCACTGTAATTTGAGAATCTAACGTAGCCATGCCCCTTTGTTACAATAATGGAATATACTTTACTACCAACTCCTTTAAGAGTTAATTCGTCCTTCTCACTTAAATCAATTATGTTAATTAATTCATTTTCACTTGCAATGATAAGATTTTCATTAAATTGATAGTTTCTAGAAGAGATGCTCATCATCTTTTTATCGTTATTAATAACAAGATTATTAACTTTTTTGTATTCCCAAGCATCATTTGATATGCTAACCTCAATTACTTTATCATTAAGTAAATAATACGCATCTACCATCTCACCTACTGTTAATTGGGACATCGTAATTGCCTTTTCGTATTTATCTTTTACTTCAGTGGTACCATCGTAATACAGTACTAACTCATCATTTCTATCTACATTATATAAAGTAATACTCTTTTTATTGGTGTCAATTGCTTTGACCACTCCAAGTATTTTTCGGTCATATTTACTCTGCTCTTCCTCAGCCAAACCATTTGTAGTTGTAGTGACTGATTGTCCCATATGTCCTCCATTCGTATCAGCCTCACCAGTAATAACAGAAATCACTATTGCCACCATTGCCACTAGAAATACAAACGGTATATATTTTCTATATTTATCATTATTATGACCTTGCTTATTCCCCTTCAAGGCATACACCTCCAATCTACTTTACATAATAAATCATTATTATACATATGTAAACATCGTATTTTATATATAGGCATCAAAAGTAACCATATATGTATGAAACTACAAAAAACTATCATACATTGTTGTTTACAACATACGATAGTTTTATTTTCTATACTACGTCAACTTTTCTAATTGCATTAAGAATGCATCTTTGTCTTTGGCTTGTTCTGATAAATCCTCTAGTTTTTGTATGTTTCGTCTCGGAACCCATGATTTGCGTGCATTATAATAGAAGTTCGTAACCTTCCAAAACTTCTCAGGATACAATAATAAAACATAGAGTATTTTCATTTCTTCCTTAGATATAGACCTAATAGTTCCATACTCTTCTATAATTAAATTCCCATATGTAATATTCCAATTGTTTTTCTCCATAACCTTGCGAATAAAACAATATAAATCAAACATCTGGACGCCTATGCAGACCTTTTCGAAATTCGTTGTGGCAATACGATCCGGTAACATTAATATATTATGATAAATATAGTTACCATGGCACATTGTATTCTTCTGGGCACATTGTTCCAACAGCTTTTCATAACTTGAGTTATTCAGAATCTCCAATGCAGTCAGGCCTTGCTCATAAAATTGATTATACACATTAAGAAAGCAGACCTCGAATTCATTCTTCTGCTTCTTGTCACGAATATAACCTCTCACTCTTTTCAATTCCCTATTATGTTTGTCAAACTGTGTACTTAAATTATAGATATACTTGGCACTCTGGTCGTCTACTCCTGTTTGAACACTTTGCATATAATTATGTAAGTGGGCTAGGTTTCTAGAGGCTGCTACAATCTCACTCTCCTCACGAAGATTACACTCTTCTCCATTAAACCAACTCTTAATTATGTACTTCGTTCCCATTGAATCAGCTGTAATAAGCTCTCCATTTTGATTTCGTAGATACAAATCAACATTTGAATATCCCGCATTGTATAGATGCTGTTTAACTGATTGTTCAAATTCTACCTTATTCTCTGAACCTTCATAGTTCCTATATAGTTTCAAACCTTGATCGGTTTCTAATATATATGCACCTCTTACTCGATATACATTACGGATTGCCACATTATACTGCTTCCAGATCTCCTCATGTCTATCCTCCACCTTTAGCCCTCCTAACCAATTAACTAAAACATCCATTAGTGGATGTCTTTCTTGTTAATCTTATGAAACAAGTGGGTATTATAGAAGTTGTATTTTGAAATAATTCTGAAGAATATTTATTGTTATGAAGTGAAGTACTTGTATATTTATAGTATTAGATGAAAAACTCTTTATACGTTTTCATAGCTTCTTAACTGACGTACTATGACACGAAACACGCTACACACCTAAGTACTTCTATGCGTGTACGTTAGGTTATCCATATGATACGGAACCGCCTTCGATTCGGCATCCTGCCTCAGCTCAGGCTGGCTCGGCATCCATGCCTCACCTTCCTAGGTTATCTCGTACACACTAAGAAGTACTATAGGTGTTTTCGCTATCGTTTCTTAGTCATCGTACGGCAGCTAAGAAGCAGATTTACGTTATTCAGAGTTTTGCTTTTCTACTTTGTTAGTACACAAGTACAGTTACGTAAGTGGATAAATACTCTTGATTATTTATCATTTACTTTAATTAAAACCTTTTGACACTGAAATCGTTATAAATTATTGCTATAAATTGTCTTATTAAATTAAGATATTCACAAATAAAAAACAATTCCAAGAGCCACATGCTTATGATGTACATTTTATGTTCTCCATAGGCACACTTCTTCTTGGAATTGTTTTCTTAACGTTTCATTTCATTACTTTTCATTTCATTGCTTTTAATCCTGACTAATTTCTTCCTATATGCTCTTAGCATAATCAAGTAGGATTTCTTTGCTATTATCTTCTGGATTTTCTAATACATGTTGTAGTAATTGGTTTAAAACTGTTCCTAGTATCTTTCCTTGTTTAAATCCTATTTCCATCAAGTCTTTTCCTGTAACAGCTAAATCCTTTAAGCTTAGACAATCCTCGGCTTCACAGATGTCTCTGTACACTTCTTTGACTTGGTATAGGGATTGTAGACGAGATTCACAGGCAGCCTTAGCATGTGCCAAAGCATCTGCTTCCTGTACTAAGAAAAGTAGCTCCATCAAGTCTACGCCTATCTTATTGGCTGCTCTACGTAATTGTACTTTATCCGTCGTTAATGGATAATCATGATACTTAATCAATGCTGTAGCCGTATGAATTGTATAGTTATCATACTTGAGCCTACGAAGTATCTTCTTTGCTAGAGCCGAGCTCTCTTGTGCATGCCCATAGAAATGATCGACTCCCTCTTCATCAGTCTTTCTACTAATTGGTTTTCCACAATCGTGAAGTAACATGGTAAAACAAAGGATAGCTTGTAGTTTCTTATCTAAACAAAAAACATCTTCTTCCTTAGCGTCTTCTACATATGGAACTTTCTCAAATAATCCTTGTACTGCCTGTACTGATGCGATACAATGCTCTCCAACTCCGTATATATGGTATGGACTGTTCTGTGGAGTACTCATCATCTGATCAAACTCTGGCATAACAATATCGGTTATACCAAGCTTATAAGCATGAATTAATTTCTCAGGATGTTTGGATACTAGGAGTTTCTCAAGTTCCACACGAATTCTTTCTGCACTTATATTACGTAAGAATTCTCTCTTCTTCTCTATAGCTACCTCTGTATCCGCTTCGATTGCAAAATTAAGCTGTGCAGCAAACCGAATGGCACGTAATATACGTAGTGCATCCTCATCAAAACGTTCCTCTGCATTACCAACACAACGAATTACTTTGCGTTCAATATCATCTAAACCGTTGAATTTATCGACAATTCCTTCTTCATCATTATAAGCCATTGCATTGATGGTAAAGTCTCGGCGTTTTAAATCCTCCACTAAATTCGAAGTAAATTCAACATTTTTCGGATGACGATTGTCTTCATATTCCCCATCAATTCGATACGTTGTTACTTCAAAACCTTCCTTATCAAGCATGATTGTTACCGTTCCATGCTCAATTCCCGTATCCACCGTTCTACGAAACAGACTTTTTACTTGTTCTGGTTTTGCAGAAGTAGTAATATCCCAGTCCCCAGGTAGTCGGCCTAATATACTATCACGAACGCAACCGCCTACTGCATATGCTTCAAAACCATGATCCATAAGAGTCCCAATAATCTCTTTCACCTTATCCGGTATCTGAATTATCATAAATTATCCCTGCATATCATAACTACTTTTGAATAGAGTCGTTATCTCTATCAACCTTATTCAAAGATAGTCATGACACCGTCTACATACTTAAAGTCGACAGTTTGCACGTTTCCTTTCTTAATATATTTTATTTCATTGACGTACCTGTGTATTCTAAGTTTGAATGCAAAACTCTTTATACGTTATCATAGCTTCTTAGCTGCCGTACTATGACACGAAACACGCTACTCACCTAAGTACTTCTAAGTGTGCACATATAGGAATCCAAATGGTACGGAACCGCCATCGATTCGGCATCCTGCCGAAGCTCAGGCTTGCTCGGCTTCCATGCCTCGCATTCCTGTGTTGCCTAAGTACACACTAAGAAGTACTTTAGGTGTTTCGCTATCGTTTCTTAGTCATAGTACGGCAGCTAAGAAGCAATCTAGGTTATTATGAGTTTTGCTAGTTTACTTTGTTGATACACAAGTACAGGCAAGTTTACAACTGAATAAATATAATTAATTATTAGCAAATATTTATTAATTTCCTATCTGATATTAATTTTTCATATTTGTTATTAGGCATTTATTCTTGCAATTAGATTAACGTACTTGTGCTAATATATTTAATTACGAAACTCTCAATACCTAACACAGTTTCTTTGACTTTTCGCTATGGCTAAGAAACGATAGCGTAACATCTATAGTGCTTCTTAGTGTGTGCTTAGCCACCTAGGACGGCGAGGCATGGACGCCGAGCCAGCCTGAACACGACAGGATGTCGTGTTGAAGGCGTGTCCGTATTATGCGATAATCTTTCGCACACACTTAGATGCACTTAGATGTGTAGCGTGTTTCGTGCCATAGTGAAAAGGCTAAGAAACGTCTTAGATAACCTACAAGAGTTTCGTATCACCAAACTTACATGCACATGTACACAATCCAATAGCTAAGAAGAAATATCCTAGTATGCTTTACCCCAGTAAACTAGTGATTTCGCTTTCTTTCCACAGCATACGCAAGTATCGCTAATGTGCTCTTGTTTGAATGGCATACAACGTGATGTTGCTCCTGTCTTTTCTTTGATTTCATCTTCACAAGCTTGGTCTCCACACCACATAGCTTTTACGAAACCTGGCTTATTAGCAACGATATCTGCAAACTCTTCCGTAGAATGTGCTTCATAGGTATGAGCATCACGGTGATTTCTAGCACGTTCTAACATATCGTTTTGCATTGTTTCTAATACTTCTGCTACCTTACTTTCGATTTCATCTAATGAAACAACGATTTTTTCTCTTGTATCTCTTCTTACGATAACAGCTTGGTTTGCTTCGATATCTTTAGGTCCAAGTTCAATACGAATTGGAATACCACGCATCTCTTGTTCACTGAACTTCCAGCCTGGTCCTTTATCAGAATCATCAACTTTAACAGAGAAGTTGCTTAATTTTTCTTTTAATTCTGCTGCTTTTTCTAATACGCCTTCTTTGTGCTGTGCAATTGGAATAATCATAACTTGTACTGGTGCGATTCTTGGTGGTAATACAAGACCGCTATCGTCACCATGTACCATGATAACAGCTCCGATTAGACGAGTTGTCATACCCCAAGAAGTTTGGTGTGCATACTGTAATTTATTGTCTTTATCCGTATATTGAATTCCAAATGCTTTAGCAAAACCATCACCGAAGTTATGGCTAGTACCTGATTGAAGAGCTTTACCATCATGCAATAATGCTTCTATTGTATAAGTAGCTTCTGCACCAGCGAATTTTTCTTTATCTGTCTTACGACCTTTAATCATTGGAATAGCTAATACATTTTCACAAAAATCTGCATATAAATTAAGCATCTGAATTGTTCTTTCTTCTGCTTCTTCTGCAGTAGCATGTGCTGTATGGCCTTCTTGCCATAAGAATTCTAGTGAACGAAGGAAAGGTCTTGTTGTCTTTTCCCAACGAACTACAGAACACCATTGGTTATATAATTTAGGAAGGTCACGGTAAGATTGAATTATGTTTGAATAGAAATCACAGAATAATGTTTCTGATGTAGGTCTTACACATAATCTTTCTTGTAATGGTTCTAACCCACCATGTGTTACCCATGCAACTTCAGGTGCGAAACCTTCTACGTGATCTTTCTCTTTTTGCAATAAACTTTCTGGAATGAACATTGGCATATACACATTCTCTACGCCTGTTTCTTTAAATCTTGCATCTAATTGTTTCTGAATATTTTCCCAAATTGCATATCCAGCTGGACGTAAAATCATACAGCCACGAACACTTGAATAATCAATAAGTTCTGCTTTCTTAACTACATCCGTATACCATTGTGCAAAATCTTCTTCCATGGAAGTAATTGCTTCAACTAATTTCTTTTCTTTTGCCATTTCTCTTTCTCCTTTTTTGTGATTCGTAGTAATATTCAGCGATTAAACGAACTAATAAGTACAGCTGTCTACTTTACTACAATTGTTTATTCGCTACAGTTTCGTAACTTTTACTTAAGGACTTTAGTATGCTATTAAGCATGCTCATATTTCTCTTTACTAAACAATTAATGTCTATTTTTTAGCAAAGAAAAAAGCCCTCAAGTCCACAAGGGACCGAAAGACTTCGGCGGTACCACCCTAATTAACAACCACTAATGATAACATTTCGTTATCATTGTTGTTCTCCTTTACACCCTTTAACGCAGCGCATACGCCATACTTTCATATGGAACTCCAAGGTAGGTTCTATTGTAAGAATATAAGAAAGTTTCACCAACCTTTCTCTCTCTGTGATATTCTTCCCAATATACTAGTCCTCTTCACGGTCTTAACTGTAACTTTGATTGTAAAAGAGTTTTTTTATTTTGTCAAGCGATATAAGCTCAGGAATATCCTATATCTTAAACTAAATCTGAAGATTATCAAAATACAACTTAAGATTATCTAAGTTTTCATGGATTCTATCTGAGTCTAGATGATAATACACTCTTCCTGATATGACTTCTATTTTCACAAATCCAATTTCAACCAACACACTCATATGATAAGATATGGTCGCTGTAGATAAATTAAGTTCTGAAGCAATTTCTTTACCAAACGCTGTTTTTTTTGATATTAATTCTAATATCTCTATTTTGCTTTTATCTGCAAGTACTTTTCCAATTTTAAGAACCTGGTCTTTTTCTATGTCTTTTCTTGTAATGGATAAATTATCATCTACCATCGTTCCAAAAGAAATGACTTCCTCTCTCATATCTTGTCCATATTCTAATGCTATCGTTACTGTAGTAAAATTGATGATAGACATTGTTATGATAGTTCCCTTTTTACTATGGCTCCAATGTACATTAATTTGTTTCTCTAACAAATCATTTAAATCAATTTCCTCTTGTTTTTTTGTCCAATACTGATAAAATTCATTTTCAAGAAATGAAATTTCTTCCTTAGAATCTTGTAGTAACTTGATGGCTCTCTCCATTATTTTTCTTACTCTATCAAAATATTTCTTTCTGTTTCGATAAATCTTAATTATCTCAAAGCAAACGTCACTTTCTAAAGAAGTTTCTTCCAGATAATTTATTAATGTCTCTACGTTATATACCTTATCTTTTTCTAAATTTACATTTTCGTTTGGTTCAATTATATCAACAAAAGCCTTATATTTTTCTCCTTCCGTTTGATTGCTGATTAATTCTTCATAATTATCTAATGTATATGTTAGATTAATCGGATTCCAACACAGTGATAATGTTGCATAATCAACCCACTCTTCTCCTCGTTTCTTAAAAAAGTATTCTATTTCCTCCCTATCACTATTCAAATTATCTCGAACATGATTATATATCTTCTTTATGTATTTACTTTTTTTATCATACAGTTCCTTTGATTTTTGATAAGCACTGGCTTTGCGCTTCAGACCTTCATCTAGATTATCCTTATTAACCATAAAACACAATATATAGTAAGCCTCATTAACCAAATCCAAATGTTCTGTAACTGTAATCATTCTCTACCTTCTCCTTCTTGATATAACTGACCTGTCCTTTTCTTTGAACAGAATATGACACAAATCAAAATTC
>NZ_CBDLAM010000006.1:0-21394 GCF_965301125.1 Anaerosporobacter sp.
TCTCTGGTTCAATTTTACTATGTCTTAACTCATCATAAAACATAGAAATGGTATCACATAATATTCCATTCAAATCAATTTTCTCATTATCAAGTTGATACACACCCGATTCTAATCGAGTATATTCAAATAACTGATTTAGCATTACATTAACAGTATTGACACGATTTTGTATAATTCTAATATATTCCTTTTGTTTCTCTTCGTCAAGTCTATCTGTAGACAACATCTGTATATACCCTGATGCTGAAGTTAATGGCGTACGCAAATCATGTGAAATACTTGTAATAGATTGTTTAAATGAATCTTCTTGTTTACGGGTCACGTATTCTCGCTTCTTTATATACTTCAAGAATTGATTCAGTAAGGTTGCCAAGGAATTCCACTTTCTATTTTGAACGGCTATTGATACCTCTCTATTCGTCTCATTATCCCGTATAAATTCCAATTGTTTTATCAGGGAAGATAATTGTCTTTGGTTTAGGTATAATCGGAAAGACAATATTATACTAATTAGAACTAAGATACCAACTACCATTCACAATTCCTCCTATTTTACATCTGCTCTCTTGAAAAAGATACACGATCCAACTGTACTTATTACCGCATATGCAACAAACAGTATTCCCATATGTGCTATTGATGAAACTGCCCCATTATTCTCTATTATTTTATATAAGCCAGTTGATAATTGGATCTTAGAGAATGGTATTTTCCACGTGTTTTCTATAAGAGTTAAAACACTAGGTATCAACGTCAGTATCAAAATATTGGTTATTAATGAAAATTCTATATTTCTAATTACAAAAGCGATTAAAGTAAATAACATTGTGTATGCTATAAAGCACATCAATTCACCAAATAGAAATCTCCCCTTAGCCATTAACTCTACACTTGTAAACGTATTAACATGACCTGATAATATGGACCCAACAATCAATGCAAATAATAGTACTATTATAAACATAGTAATAACACTGCAAACATTAACAAATACTTTCGTAAAAACAATATGCTCTCTCTTATATCCTTTTGCAACCATACTTTTCATCGTACGCTCTTTAAACTCACCGCCAACAAGTATAGCTATCATGATTCCTATAATTAAAACAATAGAATCCCACTCTTGAAAAATTCCACTTACAAACTGCGTTCCGCTTTCTAAAAATGTTATTGATAAATCAGTATCCTCATCTACAGACACGTTATCTCTCGAGTTTTCATCCCCTGCGTTCATTAACATTGCTTTATTTTCTTCTGGCATATGATCCATATAAGAAAAAACTGCTGCAGCTATGCCAACAAAACAAATTACTATAAATGTACAAATATAAAACACTTTCGTATGAAATAATTTATAAAAATCTGCACGTATTAGATTAATCATTGTCCTTTCCCTCCATCAACTCTACGAAATATCCTTCAAGATCTTGACCAGCAAGAGCAATGCTCTCAACCGCTACATCTCCAAGTACTAATTGCTTATTCACTTCACTTACTTGTTCCGTATGACTAAATAATCGTATTATGTTATCTGGAAGAACATCAAATTCTACTGTGCTTAATTTATCTTCAATAATCGTTATGGCTTTCCTTGTATCATCTACTTTTATCTTGATACATCTCTTACAGCGCTCCTCTAAATCATTCTTATTAAACTCTTCAACCAACACTCCATTATTAATAATCCCGTATACAGTCGCAATCTTTGATAATTCACCTAATATATGACTCGAGATTAAGATTGTGATTCCCTTCTTATTCAGTTCAAGAAGTAATTCTCGCATCTGCTTAATGCCAAATGGATCTAACCCGTTAGTTGGCTCATCTAGCATTAAAAAATCAGGATTTCCAAGCAAGGAAATTGCAATAGAAAGTCTTTGCTTCATACCCAGTGAAAAGTTCTTACTTTTCTTCTTATTGGTGTTTTCTAATCCTACTAATTCAAGAATATTATCTACCGCGTCTTTCTCTGGAATCCCATAAAGTCTTACGTAATATTCAAGATTTTGTCTAGCTGTCATACTTGGATATAGTGCAGGATTTTCAATCGTTGTTCCTATTCTTCTACGTTGTTCATCTAGCCCCGTGCTCCCGAATAGCTGAATATCACCCTGTGTTGGTAACGCCAAACCTGCTATCAGTCGAATTAATGTTGTTTTACCTGCCCCATTCTTACCAATGAATCCGTAAATATCTCCACGTTTGATATTCATATTTACATGATCTACAACATATTTTCCTGCATATACCTTTGATAGATTATTAGTTTGTAATACATATTCCATATTGCCCTCCTATACTTTCTCTCATTGAATTTCATCATTGTTTCCCTTTGATGTTATTAGTATATTACTACTTTATTTAGTAACTATTTTTCAAATATAAAGAAAGTATTAAGAGTTGGATTATTCTTCTGTTTGCATTTTAAATCCAATGCCCCATACGGTTTGAATATATTTCTCTATAGAATTTCCTTTTGCTAATTTAGAACGGATATTACAAATATGTACATTTACTGCATTGTCTTCTCCTAAGAAATCTTCTTCCCAAACCGACTCATAGATATTATTCTTCGTAAATACTTTCTTAGGATTACTCATTAAGAGATGAAGTAAGTTAAACTCAAACTTCGTTAAAACAATCAAATTTTTGCTAACAGTACAAGTTAATTCTGTATCATTCAGTTCAATATCCTTAAATCTTAATACAGAATCCTCACTTGTTCGCGTAATATTCCCTTTACGGCGCATAACTACCTCAATCCTTACAAGCAACTCATCTGTATCATATGGTTTTGTTATGTAATCATCAGCACCGTCCTTTAATAGAGACAGCCTTGTACTCTTATCATCTTTTGCTGATACAGCTATTATTGGAATATCACTCTTTCCTCTAATTGCTTGTAACACTTCTTCTCCACTCATACCAGGAAGCATTAAATCAAGAAGCACTAAATCGTACCTCTCTTTTTCAAGCCAGAACAATGCTTCTGTACCAGAGTATGCATTATCAACTTCATATTGATGGCGAGTTAATAGTTCCCTCACCATTCCCCCTATATCACTATCATCCTCTACAATTAATATCTTGCTCATACGCTCTCCCCTACATATTTCATACTACCTTCATTAATCAATCTCTACATAAGATAGATGGAAGATATCCTTGTCTATAATAAATACATCACTCATATCCTCTTTATTAACTGCGATATAATCTCCAATCTCTCCGTACATATAATTATCTGGTTCCCCTACCGTGAATACCTTAGTTGTAATATTAATTGGTTTCGCATAAATATCATGATTCCCTTTAGCTGTACACGCTTTCGCAAACTTCTCAAGAGATATTGAGGTTCCATCAAATAGATTTTTGGCAACTGGCATATACTGCGCAGAATAACTAATCTCTGCTTCAACAGGCTGATATACTTGAAGAAACTTCTTTTCATCTATTACATTTACCTCTCCATATACCCCAAGGATAACATATAGTCTATTATCAACCGTGATCTCAATATCACCTTCAAACGTACGAATTAGTACAGAAGTTCCTTCTTTAATGTATTCTGATAATTTAACATAGCCAATTGGTACTCTTATCTTACGATATTGTTTCATTTGTTTTAAATTAATCTCATATTGAGCTGCATTAATAACTTCAAAACTTTCATAATACTGATTCATACGTTCTGTAAAATAAGCTTCAAGATTCATATTATGGTATTGTCCCTCGAATAACTGACGTTGTATGAATCCTCCGGCTTTTTCATTATGTCCTCCTCCAGATCCAATAACGTCTGTTAGATAGCTTGCCAGTTCACAAGCTTTGACTTCCTTAATACAACTACGTACAGATATCTTAATACCATCTTGTACTTCATTGAACACAACGCAAGTATCAATGCTATCCACTTGTAATAAGAAATCACTAATTAATCCTAAGATATTAGGATCGCAAGGCTTTACTTTAATTACTGCAAAGTGATGTTTCTCATTATATATGTATCTTAATAATGCTAATCCTGCAATTTCTAACTCATCAAGAGAGAGATTAGAATTACGTAATGTTGTGATTGTTCCTTGATCATAATGAAGCAGATCACGCATATCACGATCTAGTGGATGATGTATTTCAGCAAATTGTCCTGTATCCATATATAAGCCATAGAATAATGCCGTAGCGATCTTACTATCAGAATTCACATCAAAGCCTTCGTATTGCAACAATTGCCATACAAGAGTCGAACAACACCCAAGATAACTACGGATATCTGTATTCTCATATTGATCTACGTCAATTTCTAATTGATGATGATCAATTATTGCAACTTCTTTCGCTTCATGTCTCGTAACATTGCCTGTTCCATACTGACAATCTACTGTAATTAAAAGTTCTACATTAATTGGCTTCTTAACATATTCTATAGGAATATCAATTTTATCAAGCATAAGTAGCAAATTTCGTTTTTGTATTTGATAACGTCCACTATAGATTAACCTAACATTCTTATTTTTTGATTTAAAATAACGATACAATGCGTATCCAGATGCTAAACTATCTGCATCTGGATTATCATGGCACTGTATGACAATATTCTCATGTTTTAATAGATTATTTAAGTGCATTTGATTCCTTTCTCTTTCATCTCATATTCTCGAATATATCAGTATTCAATAATAATACTAGAATATGATTTTAATGTAATTTTATTCTTGCTACAATTAGCTTTACCATTGCTATCAAACAATACTTTGCTTAATTTACCTTTATCAAAGCTAACCTTCTTTGTCTTGTTGGAGAAATTATGTACTACAAGGACCTTTTGTTGATTACTTATTCGCTCATACGCCATAATCTGTGAATCATGAAAATCATATGCTTTGTAAGAACCATTCATTAATGCGTCGCTACTCTTACGTAGTGCTATTATGTCCTTATAATACTGATACATAGAATTCTCATCTTTCAACTGTTCTTCAAGAGATGGGGTTTTGGTATTCATGGTATCCCCTTCTCCAGAGTACGCCTTCATCCAATCAGCTGTTGGTGCACTTCCATCTTTATTCCACTTGAAGGCAGTTCTCTTTAATGGGTCATCTCCTTCTCCGCGCATTCCAAGCTCTTCGCCATAATAGATATATGGATTCCCAGATAAGGTCATATAGATATTAGCCGCAAGTTTTGCTTTGGCTTCATTATCTAGGTCACTCATTACACGGTTCTGGTCATGATTAGAGGCAAATATACCATCTAAATATTTCGTATCATATTCTGCATACCGATCAAGTATAGATTCTAAATACTGTGATAGATTCTGATTATCCTCTACCATTGCAGATTCATTCTTAATTCCTATCATCATCTTATCTACAAATTCAAAATTAAACTTCGTATCAAAAGGCTGTACGTATTCAGGTAAAACCTCTCCATCTTGCCATGCCTCTCCTACAAGGTAAACATCTGGTTTAATCTCCTCACAAGCTCTGGCGAATTCATTCCACCACTGAATATTATGTGCTAGTTGATCATCTTGTTGCTTGAATTCATTATCTCCATAGATGTGCATAGCCGCATCAAGACGATATCCATCAACTCCTAGAGCAAGCCACTTTTTAGCTACTTTCTTGATTTCTTCTCTTACTTCAGGATTATTATAGTTCAAGTCTGGCATGCCTTTTGAAAATATTCCATAATATGCATACTTACTGGTCTCTAATCCACGCCATACCGGGTTTCCCCAAGATGATGTATCATCAGCACTATAGATTGGTGTATTGTCTTTTTCTACAATACGATAGTAGTTAACGTATTTGTTATCTACACCAGATGTAGCCTGTAAAAACCACGGATTTATATAAGAAGTATGATTGATAACTAAGTCCATAATAACCTTAATTCCTCGTTTATGTGCCTCATCTAATAAATTCTTGAAATCTTCCTCTGTACCATAGCTATCATTTAATGAATAATAATCCATTACATCATACCCATGATAACTATTTGTCTTATTAATTGGCATTAGCCAAATACCTGTAACCCCTAGATCTGCAAGATAATCTAGTTTACTAGTTACACCATTGAAATCTCCAATACCATCTCCGTCACTATCTGCGAATGCACGAACGAAGATCTCGTAATAGATACCCTCTTTATCCGTCTCATCACTCTTATTACGTAACTCTAGCGGGAAGTCAGCTGTTTCATATTCATCAGTACCATACTTTGCTTCTTCCTCTGGTATCTCCTTTAAACTAGCTTCCAAATCTACCTTGTACCACTGTGGTTCAACCTTACTATTATCCTCACTAACAGTGTAGGACTCTTGTTGTAGAAAATATAAAGTCTTACCATCACCACTAATGTTACATGTAAACACATCCATATACGGATCATTCACTACACTACTTAATAATCTACTATTCTTAAAACTCTTTTCTTCCTTCGTAGCAGTGAATAAATTGTTAGAGCTAAGTGATGATATATCTGTAGTGAAACTAGTGTATATCAATTCATCCCCTTCTGGAACAACTGCTACACCATACATATTAGGTGCCACTTGATCAGATGGTCTATTTACTTCGTTACCTAATCGTATTCCATTATACGCTGCCCCATCATATGAAGCTAGGAACAAATCAGAAACGTAATCTTCTGTTGATGATGTATTGTAATATAAATTTCCATCACGATCAACAGACCCAACCCATTCATTCCGCTTTGTATTCAGCGTATCTAAATATTTTAGTTTCGTAATTTTATTATCTTTAATCGTAGGTACTTCCAATGTAGCCATATTAATATCAGAATCAGAGCTTGTCTTAACAGAGACATATAACGTAGCACCATTAACAGAAACCGCTGCATTATAAAATAATAGGCCTTCATCAAAAGTAATCTTCTCTGGATTAGTCCATATTCCATCCTTTTTTGTAAGACGGTATAATAGATTCCCTTCCGTTTCTACATCTGTAACCCCTTCTTTTCTTGCTGTGATATAGGCAACTTCACCTGACTCAGGTATTGCTATTGACCATATATCGGTACTAATACAAGAAAAATCATCACAGATTACAGCTTGAGTGTTTACCTGTTGTCCATTTTTATCAGTTTCTGAGCTAGTAGCATCTGTTCCTTCTTCATTCGTACACGCCGTAATACCTAACCCTAGAATCAGTACAAGAGGCATAAGAAATACAATTTTTTTAGTTAATTGCTTCATAAACTCCTCCTTGTATTATTTTATTTTCCCTTCTAAACTCACAATTTTTATTCCTACATTAATTATATATCACTTGTTACCCGCTATCAATAATTATTTAACAATTATCCCCTTTTGCTAATATCAATAAAAGCATAGACGATTCGCATAACGAACTTTCTATTCTTTTATCTATATATAATCTTATAATTCTACCTTTACTTTATCAAGATGCCATATTTCTGTAGCATATTCTTCAATTGTACGATCAGAAGTAAACTTACCAGTACTTGCAACATTTAAGATTGCTGATTTAGCCCATCTTTCTTGATCTTTGTATGCCTCTTCCACACGTTTTTGTGCTGCTTCATAAGAACGGAAGTCCTTTAAGATGAAGTATTGATCCGCTCGCTCTCCTCCATTATTATCAAGTAAGGAATTGTAGATTTCACGGAATAATTCTGTATTCTCAGGTGAGTAATAGCCATTCACTAACTGCGTTAATACCATACGAATATCTTGGTCGATATTGTAGATATCTCTTGGATTATATCCACCTTCTTGTTCATAATGAATTACTTCATCTGCAGATAAACCGAATGTAAATGCATTCTCTTCTCCTACTTCTTCAATAATTTCTACATTAGCGCCATCCATCGTTCCAAGTGTTAATGCACCATTCAGCATGAACTTCATATTCCCCGTTCCTGATGCCTCCTTACTTGCTGTTGAAATCTGTTCCGATACATCTGCTGCTGCAAAAATCATCTCCGCATTGGATACACGATAATTCTCAATAAATACCACCTTTATTTTATTCTTGATGGATTTATCATTATTAATCACATCTCCAACATTATTAATCAACTTAATAATTGCTTTTGCTCTACGATAACCTGCTGAAGCCTTCGCCCCGAAGATAAATGTTCTTGGATAGAAGTCCATATCAGGATTCTTCTTTAATTGGTTATATAGATGCATTACATGTAAGATATTAAGAAATTGTCTCTTATACTCATGTAATCTCTTAACTTGTACGTCAAATATAGATCTTGGATCAACCTCAATCCCATTATGCTCCTTAATATAAGCAGCAAGTCGCACTTTATTTTGATATTTAATTTGCATAAATTCTTTCTGGCACTTAATGTCATCTGCATATACTTTCAATTCATTGATATGTGGTAAATTCGTAATCCAATCATCACCAATCTTGTCTGTTATCCAGTTAGCAAGTAATGGATTCCCATGTAATAGGAATCTTCTTTGAGTAATACCGTTTGTCTTATTGTTAAACTTCTCAGGCATCATCTCATAGAAGTCCTTTAATTGCTGATTCTTAAGTATTTCTGTGTGTAATTTGGCTACACCATTAACAGAAAAACCTGCTACAATAGCAAGATGTGCCATCTTTACTTGCCCATCATATATAATTGCCATCTTCTCAATCTTCTTATAGTCATTTGGATACTTCGCTTGGATCTCGAAGATAAAGCGACGATTAATCTCTTCTACAATCTGATAGATACGAGGTAATAATCTTGAGAATAATTCAAGTGGCCATTTTTCAAGCGCTTCTGACATAATTGTATGATTTGTATATGCACAAGTCTTCGTTGTTATACTCCATGCCTCTTCCCAAGATAGCTGATACTCATCCATAAGTATTCTCATTAATTCTGCAACTGTAACCGTTGGATGGGTATCATTTAGTTGAAAACATACCTTTTCATGGATTTTACGGATGTCATCGTGTTTCTCCATATATTTGTTAACTGCTCTTTGTATACTAGCAGATACGAAGAAATATTGTTGTTTCAAACGTAACTCTTTACCAGCGTAATGATTATCGTTTGGATATAGTACTTCACAGATTGTACGAGCAAGGTTTTGTTGCTCAACTGCCTTTTGATAATCTCCTTTATCAAAGGAATCTAAGTTGAAATTATCTATTGCTTCCGCATCCCAGATACGTAGCGTATTCACCACGTTGTTACCATAACCAACTACAGGAAGATCATATGGCACAGCAAGTACGGATTGGTAGTTTTCCTGTACAAATTTTTCCCTTCCATTCTCGTCTTTTATAATACGAATATAGCCACCGAATTTTACTTCTACTGCATACTCTGCTCGCTTCATCTCAAATGGATTTCCATCTTTTAACCAATTGTCTGGCACTTCAACTTGATAACCATTTTCAATCTTTTGTTGAAACATACCATATTTATAGCGTATTCCACAGCCATATGCAGGGTATCCAAGAGTTGATAACGAGTCTAAGAAACATGCTGCTAATCGTCCCAGACCTCCATTGCCAAGCGCTGGATCTGGTTCTTGATCTTCGATTACATTCAGATCAATTCCAAGTTCATCTAATGCTTCCTCAATAACTTTATTTGCTCTCATATTAATAATATTATTCCCAAGTGCTCTACCCATTAAGAATTCCATTGATAGATAATAAACGGTTTTTACGTCTTTCTCTTCATATTCCTTATGTGTAGCCATCCATTGGTCTATAATCAAATCTTTTACCGAATAGGATACTGCTTGAAACAATTGTTGCCTTGATGCTTCGTCAACTGATTTTCGAAACAGTACTTTCGTATAATCTTCTACACTTTTTTTGAATTCTGCTTTTTTAATATTCTGCATACGATTTCCTCCAAGCCTTTATTTATTGATAGATGAAGTTTTACCTTATAGATAAAATTTCATACTTTGCTATAAATTATTACTATTATAGCTGCTTAAACTCATCCTTCAAGTGCCTTCTTTATTTTATGTAATGTAGTTTCTCCCCGCTTCTAACAAGCTACATTATACTGTATATTTCTACATGTCGCAAGCAACCGTTCAGACTGCATCAATAAATGGGACTTATTGATATTTTTTATTTTATAAATATTGTGAATTTTGTGTAAATTTACTAACAGGATCAAAACAATTTAATGAGATGTATAATATTATTATATGAAGAACTGTATAATTTTGTAATATGCTAACAAATATATTTATCAATAAAGGAAATCGTATGAAATCATTGATAAATAGATGCTTATTTTGCAGTCAGTTAAATTCCCCGTCTATATAATACAAACGAATACATCATTGGAATAAACACTATTGTTGCAATAACTCCTAGCGTAATATATACCGTTGGCCAGAAGACACTTAACAGGATAATAACTCCTCCTACTACATAGATAAACCCAGCCAAACGATGTGTTTTATTCCAATTATCTTCATTATTAAGAGTCCAAGGCAACTTGATACCCATTGTATAGTTAAAATGACACTTAGGTAGATAATTCCCTATAAAAATTAATAAAATACCCAAAACTATGCTACCAATATTACCTATATGAAAGTCCTTTCCTAGTGCAAAAAATATGATGTATGTCATGCATCCAACTGAAATAACCGGTACAAGCCATCGAAATAAGTTTAATAATACTTTGGGATAATTCGCTTTCTGTGGATCCGTCACTAAACGAAACTGCGTAAACAGATTCAAGACTGCTAAGAAAATAGGTAAACCAAAGATTACCAAAGGCTTATTCATATAGTTATCTGCCTTTCCCGCATCATTAAAATGTATCGCTAGCTGATTTGGTAGTTCCTTATAGTAGAATACTCCCATTAGAATTGGAAGCAAACATATAATAGTGGTAAGAATAAGCGTAATTTTCATAGATTTATCAACTTGATTCACAATAAACACTCCTTTTCAATTTTATCATAATAACTGCATCACTGCTCCTTACCGCTCCCAAACTGCGATAACCAAAGCATAATTTCTTCAAAGATAGACGCATTCAGCTCATAATAAACGAAATTCTTATATTTTGATTCTCGTATTAATTCCGCCTTCTTTAATTGTGATAGATGATAGGATACAGTTGCTCCCGTCATATCAAACTTCTTTGCAATTTCGCCAGCAGGCATTTTCCCTTCTCGTAACATTACTAGAATCTCACGTCGGATTGGATCAGACAATGCTTTAAATGTCTCCGCGAATCCCATTTGACACCTTCTTTCAATATCTATTTAGAAATATTTCTAAATAGATTATATTCCTTTATTTAGAAAAAGCAATAACTATTTAGATATTTTTCTAAATAGTTATTGCTTTTTCTGTTTACTTACTATAGATAATTTCATAATTATCCGAATCGAAATAAACTATTTTCTTATCTGGATACTGTTTAAATGCTGCCACCTTCGATGGTACTTTAAACCCATTTCGCTGCTCATACTCTCCATATTCACCACCCCAGCCAATTGGTGTCTCTACACCATCGATGACCGCGACCTCTCTTTCCATACTAAAGAAGTCTGTTATTCTTCCCTCATCATCAATCGTAAATGTTCCAGTACCTGACACTCCATTATATGAAACAGTAGCCTCGACATGGTTATAATCAATCTGTTTATATGTTATGTACTCAGATAAAAGTGCTGTAGGATTTAAAACATTTTCACTCATCCATGATATTAAGCCAGCTACATACATCTGCTCATTATGCACATCAAATATTTGGATTACTTTACCTACCACTCCAATCATGCCACCTTGCATGGCTCCATCAATTTCTTTACAATAATCCATTCCTTCAAAGGGAACTCCCATATAAGAAGAAGTGATTCCAGCACTTCGGAATGGACGATCTGCAAATAGATAGAGATCATATTGCATCGTAAGTGCTTTATTCATATCAGTATTAAAAAAATACGTATCCTTATATTTAACTCTTACCTGATTATGCTTTGCTTGTCCCACGCAGCCTATATAATTAAAATATCGCTGCATCGCTTCTGGTAGTCTTTCTATATCCTCTGTAGTGATTGTACCTGTAGCTTCAGCTGTTGTATCAATTTCCTTCTTTATCATTTTTTGAAATGCATTCTTATTCGGTGAATATGGAATTTCAAAAAATATTACGATAGCAACTATAATAACTACTAAGATTCCTAAAATTATAGACATCATCTTTTTCCCCTTTTTTCTTCTTCGTTTGTCTTTTTCTTCTATCTCTTTACTAAGTTCTCTTACTGAAACCATATATTCTCCCCCTATTGATTATTATAATATCTATCTATTACCATCTTGTTCCATCGCTAGAATATTCTCATGCCATCTGCGCATACCTTGGTATAAACCATCTAACGTTCCCTCATCCATATCCTTGTATAACGCCTCGAAGAACTTCATCTCCCTATTCTTTCGTTCCTCAAACAGCTCTTTTGCTCCCTGAGTAGGATACATACGAACATACCTAGCATCCTTACTATCTGTCGTTATTGTGATATACCCCTTCTTTTCTAATATAAGAGCCATCTTCTTTACATTCTGACCAGAAGATGAAGTATACGTTGCAACCATATTGATTGTTGCCCCATCCTCTTCATACTCTGCAATTGCCCTTAACACTCCCCACTGCTTAAGTGTAATACGATCATCAAATTCGTCTCCTAACTTTTGTAGTTTATTTGCCAATACAAATAACGCTCCAAATAGATAGGATTGCTTATCTAGTTTCTCTGTCTTCTCATAGATAATACGATTCTCCATATCTACTTGATTTAGTGAATTCTTCTTTTGATTCATAATAGAATTCTTATTACTTGCCATGTCAATTATCACCTCGTATAAGATTATTCTTATTAAACACAATACCTAACCAGTTAGATATTATATTACCTAACTGGTTAGGTATTGTCAAGTAGAATATTCGACATGAGAGGAGAGGATATTGCAAAAAGCGGTCACGCTATGTTATTAAAACTAAATGCTTTCACACACTAGCAAAAAGAACAACTACGAAAAGTTGTTCTTTTTTAATAACATAGTTAGCTTACTCTAATGATATGTATAATTTATATACTTACATTTTCTAAAATTCCACTTAGATATGCTAGTACTACACCATAATTAGACATTGGAACTTGCTTATCCTTGGCTTGCCCGATTCTCGACATAACATACTTTCGATTAAACATACAAGCACCACATTGAATGATTAAATCATATTGTTCTAAGTTTGTTCCAAAATCCATACCACTCACCACATCGATTGTCAAACCTTGCCCAACTTTGTTTCGTAGCATTCGTGGTAGTTTTTCACGTCCAATATCCTCTTTAAGAGGTGCATGGGTACAACACTCTGCAATTAATACCTTCGAATTTTCCGTTAAGGCATCAATTACTTTTGCACCCTCTTTATAATAGTCAATATCTCCTTTATATGCTGCGTATAACATAGAAAAAGATGTTAATTTACTTTCCGCAGGCTTCTTCTCATATACTGTTTTGAATACTTGGGAGTCTGTAATAATTAATTCAGGGACTTTCTTCATACATGCTAACGCTTGATCTAGCTTATCCGTTGTAGCACTCATTACGAGACATTTCTTATCTAGTAATTCTCGTAATACTTGAACTTGTGGAAGAATCAGTCGCCCTTTTGGTGCTTGAATATCTTGTGGCATTACAAGAAGAACCGTCTCTCCTTCGTGAATGAGATCTCTTGTTATACTTTCCATCTCGAAGTCGTCTGGTACCTTTTTAATTAAAGCCTCCATTAGAAGGAAAATTCCTTCCCCCTTCTTAGCACTAACTAGGATTGGTTCTGTATTCGTATTCTTCTTAACAGCTTCTATTAGTTCTTCCACATACGCATTGTCATCAATCTTACTAATCACCGTTATAACTGGGGTCTTTTTTGATAAAAGTTGCTCATACCATTGTAGCTCTTGTTCCATGTCTGGTTCCGAAAACAATAACACTGCAATATCTGTTTTCTCTACAATCCCTTCTGTCTTTTGTACACGAATTTCACCAAGTTCTCCAATATCATCGAATCCTGCGGTATCTATCAACATACAAGGGCCAATTCCGCTTATCTCCATTGGCTTATAAACAGGATCTGTTGTGGTTCCTGCTATCTCTGATACAATTGATACACTCTGTCCTGTAATTGCATTGATAATAGAGGATTTACCACTATTTCTCTTTCCATAGAATGCAATATGTACACGGTTTGCTGTGGGTGTATTATTCAAATTACTATTCATTAACGGCCTCCTTAGAATCTGAAATCTCTCTTTCCATGTTCGATATCATAGATATGTTCTGTTGCAATCTTCTTAACCTTATCGTTTGGTATCTTATCTAATTCTTTAGCGATCAATTCATAACCTAATTTCTTGGTTGACTCACTTGCATAATCTTCTAGATATTCTTTCAGTGTCATTAATGCATTTGGGTGGCAACAATTTTGAATTTGCCCACTCTTACACAAACTCATAAACCGATCTCCCGTTCTGCCTTCTCGGTAACAAGCTGTACAAAAACTTGGAAGATAGCCTATTTCCATTAGCCAACGTACCACCTCATCTAATGTTCGTCTATCACTTACATCAAACTGAGCAGAATTATCCTCCTCTGGTTCTTCTTCATAATAACCACCAACACTGGTACGAGAACCACCGCTAATCTGTGATACACCAAGATGCAATACCTTTTCTCGCACCTCTTTGCTTTCTCTCGTAGAGATTATCATACCTGTGTATGGAACAGCTATACGAATGCAAGCAACAATCTTAGCAAACATTTCATCGGAAATACCATTATCAAAAACATCCGGGTCAATATCATCAGCACGTCTAATTCTTGGTACACTAATGGTATGTGGCCCAACTCCATGTACTGCTTCTAGATGCTCTGCATGCATTAACAATCCAGCAAACTCATATCGATATAACTCTAGGCCAAATAAAACACCAATACCTACATCATCAATACCACCTTCCATAGCACGATCCATGGCTTCTGTATGATAAGCGTAATTATGTTTTGGTCCTGTTGGATGTAATTTCTCATAACTTTCTTTGTGATAGGTTTCTTGAAATAAAATGTATGTGCCAATTTCCGCTTCCTTAAGCTTACGGTAATTCTCAACAGTAGTTGCAGCAATATTAACATTGACACGACGGATTGCACCATTCTTATGCTTTATACTATAGATGGTTCTGACACAATCTAGTATATACTCAATTGGATTGTTCACTGGGTCTTCCCCCGCTTCAATTGCAAGACGCTTATGCCCCATATCTTGTAGCGCCATTACTTCCTTTGCTACTTCCTCCTGTGTTAGCTTCTTTCTAGCAATATGCTTATTCTTTAGATGATACGGGCAATACAGACAACCATTCACACAGTAATTAGATAGATACAGTGGCGCAAACATAACAATTCGGTTCCCATAGAAATCCTTCTTGATTTGTTCTGCTAACTCGTAAACCTCTTTCACTTTCTCAGGAATATCACAATCAAGTAAAACAGCCGCTTCCTGGTGCGATAACCCCTTTTTCAACTTTGCTTTTGCAATAATTGCATCAATTACCTCAACATTGTTCTTATTTTCCTCTGCGTACTGAAGAGTCTTAAGAATCTCCTCATGGTTAATAAACTCCTCCGCTTTAAGGGATTTTACATTATACATAACTTCCATCCTTTCTTCTGGGTTAGGAATGTTATAACGCATAGCTTTCCCATAAGTTATATTTTATAATCGCCTCGTTCTACCACTAGGTGATAGCCTTTGTTCTCCATACGCCATGCTAGGCACATGCGACATTCTGCTGCCTCGTCTCCTGTACAGATTTTATTGTCATATAACATATATTTTTTCCGAACATCGGTTGGCGACAAATTTGGCATAACTACATTGGCACCTGCTAAGATTCCCTTCTCCCGTCCAAGTGGATGAATCGTACCTAGAGCTGTTGTTGCAGGCAATAACACTCGAGGGTTCATAAGCCTAATAATACTTAATAACCGAAGTGTCATCTCTAGCGTTCCCTGTGTCTGATCTGCAAATGGAGTATCCTTATGTGGGATAAACGGTCCTATCCCTACCATATGAGGTTCTAATTCTTTGATATATTCTAAATCATCAATTAAGTTATCCACTGTCTGACCAGGTGAACCGACCATAAATCCACAGCCCACCTGATATCCTATGTTCTTTAAGTGGATAAGACATTGCTTCCTGTTATGTAATGATAACTCTTTCGGATGAAGTTTCCCATAATGCTCTTCGTTTGCTGTCTCGTGTCGTAGTAAATAACGGTCCGCTCCTGCGTCAAATAATCTCTTGTAACTGTCGTAACTACGCTCTCCTACGGATAAGGTAATCGCACAATCTGAATAGTCTCTTTTTATAGAACGAATCATATCTTCCAGTCGTTCATCTGTAAAATATCCATCTTCCCCTCCTTGTAATACGAAGGTTCGAAATCCTAATTCATAACCTACCTTACAACATTCTAGTATATCCTCCTCTGTCAATCGGTATCTAGAAGCATTCTGATTCGATCTACGGATTCCACAATAGTAACAGTCATTCTTACAATAGTTTGTAAACTCAATTAACCCTCTTGTATACACATCATACCCATAAACCTGATGCCTCACTTCTCTTGCCTTCTCTGCTAAATACTCTTGTTCCTCATCGGTAATGTTAGTTAATAATTCTCGAAATTCATCTCTTGATAATACATGATCTTCTGCTAAACGATTGATTATATTCTTCATAGCCACCTCACAATATATTAAACATTCGAATATGCTGTCTTAACACTAACTCCTGATAATCGACCAATCTTCCCCGCTAAAGCACTGATGATGTCTTGTGGTGCGTCAATTGCTATACTAATGATATTAATCTTTCTTTCTCGATAAGGAATCCCCATTCTCCCTATAATATAGTTCCCATACTCATGTAATAACTGGTTTAATTCTTCAACAGAGTCACCATTCTCTACTATAATTCCAATTACAGCTACCCTTGTCTCCATAATCCCCAAACCTCTCCTTTCAAACCATAAAAATACCCTTAGTATGCCTAAGCGCACTAAGGGTAATAACATACGTTTTATGTTTTTACTCACGCCTTCTGATTCGGAACGTATCCTTACCATCAGCACGATCTTATTGATTATATTTTATCACTAAGTAAATATTTGGTCAATCAATATTATTATCTCAACACCCCATACAATACACATGATAGACCAAATAAAACATACACATGTACAGGATAGAACCAGTAGAATAATTTCTGAGAACCTTTACCACGTTCTCCATTATAAAATAACATAAATACTGCTGCAAATGCTTCAAACCACTCATAATATTGAAATACAAGCTGGTGAATTGTAACTCCTGGCAACATAAGATATACCATTCCTATATCCAGAATTAGTGCTGTAGCTGCAAAAGAAATTGCTTGAACCTTCCGATTCTTTCTTGCAAGATACAAAACGATACCACACAATATAAAAGCACTGCCCCCATCTGTTAATGCTGAGTGCATTGGTAATAAAGTAAAATGCAATAATGAAATTATCCTTCCAAGGGAAGGTACTCTCGTCAGTATAGCCATAGCTATAAATGGATAGAGTACTGGCAATACAACAGCTACTATGCCTTTACACCATCTCTTATCCCTGATCCATACAATTCCTTGCAGTATAACTAGCAGAATAACGAAATTCGCCAAGATTGCATTCTGCGGATAAAAACCATCGGGTCTTGTAACTCCATACATCAAACATATATACTGGAATATTCCCATCCCGATTGATAATGCATACATCCGTAGAAAATACTTTCTACGATTATGCGTATGTATAAAACCCTCAACCACACAAAATAAAAACAGCGGTGCTGATAATCTTCCGAGCATAGAAAACCAATCTGGAACTTTACCAGTAAATTCAAAAAAATAATGAATATGATCCATTACCATAAGTATTAAAGCAATATACTTTAGTTGAAAACCAGTTAAACCTTTCTTCTTACTTTCACTTTCCATAATTAGATTCCTCCCTTATTATCAATAATCAAGTCTCTAATACTTTTAAGATCTTAATTATTTATTCTAAAGAAAGAATACTCTATAATTATAAGGAATTTATAAGGATTCTTAAGTCTTTTTAGTATTAATTTAACACTTCTTTGTTATAACGAATTCCCGTTTTCTTCGTTTAGTCAATATTATTATATGTCTTCCTATACTCTCCAGGAGTAATTCCTATCTCCTTTTTAAACACTTTTACAAAGTAACTCATATCGCTAAATCCCGTTCGATCACATATATCATTAATAGGGATTAACGTATCTTTTAATAACGTACAGGCAATCTTCATTCGAATCTGAGTTAGATACTGAAGTGGACTTTTATCTATCACTTTCTTAAACTCATTCTGCAGTGTCGTTCGATTCGTTCCAAATGTACTAGCAAGTTGTTCTAAAGTTATCTTATCCCCATAATGCAATCCAAGATACTCAATAACTTTTGACACTAGGGAGGAATCTCCTTGTTCAAGGTATAAGATACTTCCCTCTTGACTACCAGTTTGAGCAATATGGAATAAAATCTCAAGCATATTTGTACGACTCATGCAAGGCCAATACATGGTATCTTGTTCTGACAAAAGTTCGGTTAAACGATCTAGCTTCTGGCCTATAAGTAGTGAACTATTCTCATTAAGACTAATAATTTTAGCTTCATTTTTCACATTCCACTTAAACTTCTCGAGATAAAAAAGGTCCTGTTTATCGGTAATGGATAATTCTTTTTTCTCGTTGCAGCTTTCAAAATCTAGTCTTGAATTAAAAACAGATGGATGAAAGTATACAATCTTACACTCATCCTTATTAACACTATGTAATTCAATTTGATCTCGATCATTTATGTAAAGTAAGTTCGGTCCTAATAAGAGTAGTTTTTTGCCGTTCAACAACACCTCATATTTCTCTGCATTGATATAGAATAGTTTGTAGTAATTCTTAACGCTCTCCGACCGCAATGTTGATGTATCTTTCGTTATCATAATAGAAAAACAATATCCAAGATAATGTTTATGCCCTAATGTATATAAATTCATATTTACTCCTAACATCGCTTTGCTTAAGCAATATGCGAATAAATACTCATGCGAAAATCATTTTCACACTGTCATTTGCTTATAATATTACAGCATATGAAAATTTATGTAAAGACATAATTACTCTCTTGAATATTGTTTTTTTGTAATAAAGTTCCTACTTTTTTTGATTTTTACTGATAACTTATATTGTTTAAGATCCTACACATATGTTGTGAATCGTTAGCAATAGAATCTTTATCTACGTACATTACATTATTATATAATGACGTCGTTCCATATATATAGGAGAAGATGCTTAAATCAGTTTCAAAAAAATGTGTTGGTATAATAACTTTTGGGTTCACCTGTTTCATTAACATGATTGCTTTACCATCTTTACCTTTGAATGAAGAATATGAATTCGTATACTGCATAAAGCAAACGTCTACTTCTCCTAGTTGCTCCATCTGTTCATCAGTAAGTACTGTCTGGCCTACATCTCCCATATGTACAATTCTTAGCCCATCTACTTCAATTAAAGCAATATAATTACTTGCTGGCTTTCTAATTTCTTCACCTTGATGAGAAGATGGGATCAAAGTAATCTTAAAATCTCTTGTTTCAATGGTACCTTCTTCATATAATAATTTTTTTGCATCTGGATAAGAATCATTAAATTCTGTATCAACATGATCAGGATGGTCATGCGTACTAATGACAGCTGATACATTCATATCATATTCTTCTTTTGTAGCAACCGATGTTGGATCTATTACAATACTCTCTCCCTCAGTAGATGTAATCATATATGAGTTATACTTATATGTCCCATTGGTGGATACACATTGAATCTGTACCTTTCCTGACTCATTCTTAGTTAAAGGTTTTGTCTTTTGAACCTCTGTCGTATCATCAACCCCATCAGATGTTTTCGTATCTTGCGAAACCTCAAACCCTTTATTTTCTTCAATCTTAACTGCAATATCCTCTGCTGATTTTTTAGCTTCTTCTATGGCAAGGTCTAACTCACTTTTTTCTTCCGTGGTACTCGTTGTATCCTCTGTTACTTCTGTGGTATCTGTTGTCTCCCCAGTAGTTTCTGTGGTATTTGTCTTCTTCTCCTCACCAACTGTATTGTTTCCTTTTTTTCCACATCCAGTCATAACACATGCTAGAACTAATATCATAACTAGTGCCTTTTTCTTCATTTTAAGCTCCTCCTTTTTTCTTTAATATTCACTACCCTTAAGATCTCCCCCTAACTATTTAATCCTTACGAGTAGCTATATTTATTCTAGCAAAATGAGAAATTATTTCTATGAAGTATTAACAATACTTATGGTATAATCTGCAAAAAATATATATACTTGATCTATGTAAATAAAATCAGTTTCTCTAATTAAAAAGGATTACCTAAGTTAGGTAACCCTTACAATACTACTTAAAGTATATATTTAATTAGTAAGTTCACTTGAATCAACTTCTGTATATCCTTCTAAATCAGGGACTTCAATTTCTTCAATTTCTTGGCCCGGATTATTATAAGTCATATCCATTTCCATGTTCATCTTCGCTGTTTCGCCTTCTACTTCCATATCAAGTGTAAGGTTCATCTTAACTGCTGTGAAGTAACCATCTTTATTAATTGTTGTTTCTACATCACCTTCAATTCCTGAAAACGATTGTCCTTCTGTTGCAGTTCCTAAGTCTGTCATCATATCTTTAATATATTCTGTCATCTTATCACCATCTAATTGGAAAGTAATAACTGTATTATCACCATCCTTTGTCGTCTTAACATCCTTCATATATTTGGACAACTCATTTGTTTGCATGGTGCTTCCGTTAATTGTTTCAAGAACTTCTGAATAATCCATTGCAGCTTTCATTTTTTGTCCAAATGAATCCACATAATAATATCCATCTGTATAGAACATGCTCATATCCAAATCCATACCTAGCATAGACATCTTATAGTTACAAAGATATTTCATATCTTCTGTACCAAAATCTGTCGCTTTGATATCCATATCCATACTAATATCCATGTTTTCTTCGTTCTGCGTCATTACCATCTTCATTTTTGCAGTTGCATCCATGTCTTTTAGCTCTGACGTTTTCTTTGATGCATTTTCATAGATTGTCGCTGGATCTGTACTCTTTGAATCATTACCTTTTGAACATCCTATTAAGCTAAATACCAATATTAAACTCAATAAAAACACTAATCTTTTTTTCATAAAACCC